>NZ_JAEDXW010000001.1:342500-604407 GCF_036877565.1 Edaphobacter sp. HDX4 | reverse complement strand
AGTTGAGACGTGGGTCAAAGAAGCCATCGACCGTCCCGGGAAGCTGTTGACTGGTGGGGCGCGCATCAGTAGCACAGTCTTTCAGCCAACTGTGATTCTGGAGCCGAGTCCTGCTGCACTCGTTTCCCAGCAGGAGGTCTTCGGTCCTCTTCCCTGCATCTACGGTTATGCCGATCTTGAAGATGCCATTGCCTGCGCAAATAATCTGCCTTTCGCGTTTCAGGCAGCAGTGTTTACTAGCGACATCCATGCCGCCCTTACGACGGCGCGACTGCTCGATGCATCCGCAGTCCTCATCAATGACCACACTGCGTTTCGAACCGACTGGATGCCCTTTCCGGCCGGCGCCAGGGCTACGGTACCGGTGGTATTCCCCAAACCATGCGCGAAATGCAGCATAACAAGATGATCGTGTTCCGGTTGTGAGTTTCGTCCGCACATCCGAGGAGAAGAATGTGAGCAAACAGAGAATACATGCCCTTAGATTGATTCCCTGGACCAGCCCAGAAATCACACATGCGGTTGTGCGCATTCTGAAGGCGACTAGCGCCAAGTTTGCCGGGAAAGCGTTTGAGGTGGATGCGGATGCCTTTACGCGACACGGGGAATATATATATTCCGGCATTGAATGTCTTGAAACTGTCGACCGACCTCCCGCACACATCCCAGAAACAGACTGTCGGACAACTTCATGATGATTTCTTTGTGGATCACGTCGATCTTCTTGTCGGCAGAATGATTGCGTATCTACCGGCATCAAGCCCACGAACCTGATTGGGGCCTTTGATGCATCTCAGCGAAGGCAACTTCCTACCGTCGTCAGATGTTTCGCGTAGGCATCTTTGATCGTCCGCTGGTACAGACGCCGATTGACTTCAAAGCTGGTGGCCCAGCGTCGCCGTGGACCGGCTCTACAAGAAGGGACTGGTGAGCCGCGTGGAAGACAGCTCGGATCGACGCGTGCGAACAGTATCACTCACTGAAAAAGAGCGGGCTCTGTTCGTGCCGTTGTTCAAGATGCACACCGCTCTGCTGAAGCGGGCGTTTGATGGGTTGACTGCCGATGAGCAAAGACAACTGGGAGAGATACTGAAGAAGATTGGCAAACGCGCGGAAAGCTGGGTGAGAAAGCGGCAGCATCGAGTTAAGGCGATAAGCAGCATGGTGAAATTGCGGGCGCCTAGGGAGTTTTTGCGATTGGGTATGGAGAGCGGCAGCAGAGCTCTTGAGGACCGCAGTCTATTTTCATGCACTGTGAAGAATTCCTCCGTTGCTCCACACGAGGAAAGCTGAGACGGAGCATGCGGTAATTTCACTCATTTCGGGGAGCTCATTTTTGCAGCCTGAGAGACGTTTCTCGAAGAGTTCAATCCATTTTTCGGCAACAAAGAATGCGATCTCCTCGCCGTAGGATGCACACACGCGATGGTAGAGAGCAGAAAGTGATTTTTCGGCTTCGTTAGCGTAGGCCGCCAGTGAATCATCGACCTCCCAATACATCTCGGCCATAATATCGGTGTTTGACATTACATCCTCCGAAGGATCGTTGCTGGATGAGGTTCGGACGCTCTGACTCGCTTCCTAAGAGCCCGGTGATCCCGCAGGGGCTGAACAAAGGCAGGCTTGGGTCGCGCTTCATAGAAGGAATGATTCCATCCATGGCTGCTCATCTATCCTTTATTGGATAGAATAGTACCATGAGGTACCGTACAATAAAGATGAAGATGATTGCTCCTGAGATTCAGCAAAGAAGCCAAATTTTTTCACGGGCAATAGAATGAGGTGGATATGCCCAGACCGAAATCGGCCGGACTTGATCCGGAACAGGAAGAGAAATTGCGGACGGATCGCCTGCTGGATGTCGCTGCAGAGGTGTTCCTGGAACTCGGTTACGAGGGGACCAGCACCGCTCTGATTGCGGAACGCGCGCACGCTTCGAAGCAGACATTTTACGCTCGATTTCCGAGTAAGGAAAAACTCTTTCTCGCGGTCATCGACCGGAAGCTCGATGAGGTGTTCCAGCGTTTTCAGTCGCTGCTGCAGCCAGAGGGCCCAGTGCGCGGAGTCCTGCTTGACTTCGGGAGAATTGCACTTGAAGTCTTGCTCTCACCGGAACACGTAGCGCTGGTACGAATCGTTCAAATGGAGGCCAATCGCTTTCCCGAGATTGGCAAGTCTTTCTATAAGAGTGGTCCCGGCCGTGGTTTGAAACAGCTAGCCGGATATTTCCGGGAGCAATCCCGCCGCGGCACACTGGCGATCGAGGATCCAGAATTGGCAGCGGAGCATTTTCTCGACCTGGTCGCCGGTGGATTCCTCAGGAAGATGTTGCTGCGCGTCGACGAAGTACCCTCAAAAAAGCTCCAACGATATAAAGTGCAAGCGGCAATCGAAGTCTTCTTGAGAGCCTATTGCAGAGTGGAAAAGTTCGCACCCACAGCCAAATAACACCATGCTCCGGAAAAAACGGGGAGGGAGCGGGGAATAATCAGAGCCCGCTGGCCGACATAGGAAACGATACTCGACCGCGAACGGCAATTCCGGCTTTGATAACGGTTTCCCTCTCTCTCGAGACGGATGACTTCTGGCGAGACTTGGCATTCCGGCAAATGCGCCGTGCGCTTTTGTGAAGAGCCCCGAGAGGAGAGTTACGGCACATCGCCGTTTTTGACCATTTGTTACGGAACCGTGGGGACCCATTGCAAGTCAAACACTGTAAAGTCCGCAAGGTAGTCCGAGCTGCGCCGATTGCCGCAAATCCGTTCACTCCTAGACACCGGAATGCTCAACTGCTGCGTACAGGGCAATGCACTCATTGAAAATAGATTGTACCCTGCTGCGGTGATTGGTCCTTACAAAGACGGCTATCGTCGCACCCGTGGACACCCCGCGTTTTGAATAATCACCGTAAGCTCTGGGTTCTTCAATTACTTGCTTAAGCGGCTGCCTGAGACCTCTGCCGAACCCCTGCAGAGGTCGGAGATGGGCGGCTGTTGATGCGACCTGCAGGGAAGCTGATGTTGTCAGACCGCCGCCTCGGAGACAGGTAGTCGGATCTCAATCTCCGCTAAGTTCAAGACACTTGGAGAATCAACCGCCAGGGAGGGAAAATTCGTGCAACAGAATCATTCTCTGCTTTCCTTCCCAATATGAATCCTTTGGATTTTCGCGTATGTTCTGCTTTTTTCTACGAAGAAGAGCCAGAGAGAAGACTAAGTGGCGGTGGATGCAGTCTGGAGCGAACCGCTCTCCAGCTGAATTCCCCTTATCAGGGAAAAATACAGGGATTTCTGACACTTTCTATCACGAATGCCTCCCTTGCGCCGATAACCTATTGAATTCATTTGTTTATACCGTTTTCACCCAAATCCCTACCGCAATAGAACAGGGATTTTGTTTTTAGATATAAGGGAAATTCTATTTGGCAATCTGGGAAGTTCATCGCCAAAACCCGAGTAAGCCGCAGACGTTTCGGGTTGTGCCGCTGAATTTGGGCGCAAGAGAAGGTGGTCACTCAGCGGGGTTATCTCGACGGATTCGATGGTGTAGCCGGCTTGTTGGGTGAGAGGACGGAAACCCTCAACACCGCGTGGATGCAGGGCGAAGCGCATGGTTTTGATCTGCTCCCGGCGGATGGGAAGGTTGCTGGTGACGGAGCCGACGACCAGTTTTACGCCGCAGCGGAGTGCCCGCAGGTTGGCGACGATGGCCTCGTCGGAGCCGTACTCGAAGAGCGCGCCCTCGGAGGAGGCACCAACGATAGCGTTGGACTCGATAGAGGCGAGGAGGTCTTCGAGGACCGAAACGTTGTTCCAGTCGTAGGCTCGTCGATCAAAAGTAATCCCGAGTTTCTCGAGAGGTGCGCCTGGGGCCTGAAGAGCGCCGACGGCACTGGCACCGAAGGACGGGCCATTGGTATCGAGGTCGCAGACGTGAATGGCGATGGAACGGTTGAGCAGAGTTGCGTTTCGTCGAGAAAGAAAGAGCAGAGCGTTGAGGCTGTCCATCGCGGGACCACCGCCAATGTTGATGAAGTGCAGTGGAGCATTGGGGGAGGCTGCTAGCAGCGGCTCGAGACCCTCGGCCAGCATGGTTGCACAGTGCTGCAGGCGTAGACGCACGAAGCGGGCGTGCGGCGAACCGGCGACGCGCTGGTCTAGGGATGAGGTGAAGCCGTCGGGCAGATTATCAGGGCCCAGCTTCATGATGTAGGTCGTCAGGCCGCCGAGGAAGGAACCTGTGGGTTGACTAAGGGCACGCAGCAGCTGCGACTGTCGCGCTCCGAGCTTGACAAAGATGCGGCGCAGGAAGATAGGGCCTTTCGCGTTCTTCTCCTCGGTCAACTTGTACTGCTCGGTGAGTGCGGCTCGTGAGGCCGAGTCGTCCGCAATGGCGAAGGCGGGGTGGGTGAGGTCGATGACGGGGAGCTCGAGGCCTTCGGGTGCGGTGGTGTAGACGATGCCTGGTCTGTGAAGCAATAACCCTCCTCGGCACTAGATGAAAGACCGCCTTGAAGAGAATACATCCCCAAGGCCGTCGGCTAACGTTTGCTCGTCACTTTGTAGGTCTCTCCGGCTTTCGGTTCAAAAGAGACCGCATGGCCAAGTGTGGTGGTGGCGACGGCTTTGCCGGCATTGTCTTTCACGACGAGCGAAGATGGTTGCGTGCCGACTTCTATGTCGAAGACGTTGACAGTAATGGGGGTTGTGCTCGCGGGCAGGGTGAGTTTTGCGGTGGAGGTCTTCGCTACTGGATAGATGCAGAGGTAGAGTTTGCCCTGCTGCTGTTCGAGTGTAATGCCGGAGCCTCCGATGAAAAGCGGCGACTTGTCGGCAGGCAGCGCGAAGTCCTTCAGCGTCTGCTTGCCGGGATAGATCTTTCCGGTCTCGAAGTCCATCCAGTTGCCGGCTGGCAGATAGACGTCCCGCGACTGTGCGGTCTCGTAGTCGTTGCCATAGAGAGGCGTAGCGAGCATGCTGTCGCCAATGAGCCACTCGTAGCCACGCGTGGTGGCGTTCTCACGGCCATAGACGTTGGGATCGTCGGGGAAGGCGATGGGGAGGGGGGTCATCGTCCAAGGGTAGCCGTCGTTCGCGAAGCGCCGTGCGTTGGAGAAGAGATAGGGCGCGATGCGCTCGTGGAGTTTCGCGGCCTTGAGCATGATGGAGGCGGTCGGCGCGGAGAAGGTCCATGGCGGTTCGCCCATGCCCATGCTTGAATGCATGGCAGCCCACATGACGTTGCGCTGCATATAGGTCTCCATGCGCGCCGTGCGGCCCGTGCCAAAGCGATTTTCACCAAAGGTGCCGCCGACGATATCCGGGTAGACGAGCGGGAAGCCGGAGTAGGCGAAGGCGAGAGCGTTGACCGGGCCGCGGTCCTGATCCTGGTTGTAGTTGAAGTCGTTGATGCGATGCAGATCGCCGTTGGAAGAGAGGTAGCCGTTGCGCTCGATGATGAGTTGGTGCTGCGCCATCAGGCGGTCGTTGGTTGGGTCGACCTTGTCGTCGCGCAGGTCGTACTTGCCGTAGCCGTAGAAGTCTTCTTTCCAGCCAGAGATGCCGTAGTCCTGCCACTTCTTAACGAGGGATATGTACCAGTTGAGAGCGGCGGGGTAGTGTGCGTCAAGGAGGTAGTAGGGCAGCTTGGGCCAGCCTCCGGTAAAGGACTGGGCATTGCCGTCCCTGTCCTTCAGAAAAAAGCCGTTGGTAAGGCCCTCGTTTGAGTACGGCCCGTCGGTGATGAAGGTGATGCGGAGGCCGAGCATGACGGTGAGGTCTTCGCTGCGAAAGTGCGCGATCATGCCCCTGGGGTCGGGATACTTGTCGCGGTCCCATAGGCCGAAACTGGTGGTCTCGTGCATGGAGTCGGGCTTGGCGGGCCAGAAGCCGGAGCCGATGACGACCCACTTGAGCGGATAGCCGAGCTTGAGGTAGCGGTCGATGGAGTCAGTGTCGGTCTTCTGGTTGGTCTCCCAGCCGAGCGCGCCGAAGGCCTCCCAACCGACGCCGAAGGCTTCGTACTTGGGCATGAAGATGCGGTAGCCAGAGGCGTTACGGGCGTCGAGGTACTGCTTGTAGATCTGGTGCGGGTTGCCGAAGAAGTAGTGGAGGGTGACCGTGCCGTTGTTCAGTTGCTGCACGCCCTGGATGATCTGCTCGCCGGAGGTGTGGACGATTTTGCGGTGCGGGTCGATGAGGAGGACGGCGAAGCGCTGCCTCGGATAGATGACGAAGTTGCTGACGAGGCGCGAGATGCCCTCGCCGGAGAGGAAGGCGTCGTTGGTGAAGCCGGTGACGTCGGTGTTGAACTGCTTGTTGGCGAGGGTGGAGAACTTTGCCTGTTCGACGGCATGGTCGGCGAGACCGTATGCGGGCGCAGCGCCGCCGGTGACGAAGCGGACGTCGGTAAGCGGTCCGGTCGAGGTGAGCGTGAGTGTGGCGTGATGCGGCGCGAGCGCGAGGGTGAGGCTTAGCGGCTTGCCGTCGGCGGTGGTGGCGTGGACGGTACAGGGGGAGGCGGTGCAACGCGACGTCCCGGTAAGCTTGACAGGTTGGCCGCCGATGAGGAGGCCTGCCTTGGAGTCGGGGAAGACGATGGGTTTGCCGTCGAGGGCGAAGCTGTAGCGGAATCCATTGGTCTCGGCAGAGAAGGCGATGCCTGAGCTTTGCAGATGGATCTGCTGAGTATTGCCAGTGATACTGGCTGCGAAGAGGCAGACGGCAAAGAGGGCGCTTTTCTGCAAGGCTCCATGGTCCTTTCGAAGGCTACGCGAGGCGTGGCATGTTCCATTTGAAAATCAACAATTCTGGACAGGTTTAGCGGTTAACATGTACTCTTTCCCATGTTCCATTGGCAAGTAATAAATCCGCAGGTTGCGCCGTTCGGTCTATCGCTGACGACGGGCCGGGCCGGCCGCTGAAAGATTGAGAAGGATTAATGAGTGACAACGGCAACGTCGGGAATGCCAATGCAGTGCCAGTAGCGCGAGAGCTTCGTGAGGAACGGATTGCTGCGGAGCTGGTGGTGGCGGGCGGCGGTCTGTCGGGTGTCTGCTGCGCGATCACGGCGGCGCGAGCGGGGCTGCAGGTGACTCTGGTGCAGGACCGTCCGGTGCTGGGTGGCAATGCATCGAGCGAGGTGCGGCTGTGGATCCTGGGTGCGACCTCGCACATGGGCAACAACAACCGTTGGGCGCGCGAGGGCGGCGTGATCGACGAGCTGCTGGTGGAGAACATGTGGCGCAACCCGGAGGGAAATGCGATTGTTCTCGATTCGATTGTGCTGGAATTTGTGCTGCGTGAGGAGCGGATTCGGCTGCTGCTGAATACGGCGGTCGATGAGATTGAGACGGTCGGAGACGGCGCGATCAAAAACGCGACGGCGTATTGTAGTCAGAACCAGACGCGTTACAGGCTGGAGGCTCCGCTGTTTGTGGATGCGACGGGCGACGGTCTGCTGGGGTTTCTTTCGGGGGCGGCGTTTCGCATGGGCGCGGAGGCACGCAGCGAGTTTGGCGAGTTGCTGGCTCCTGAGACAGAGCAGAACACGCTACTGGGGCACTCGCTCTATTTTTACTCGCGCGATACTGGCAGGCCGGTGACGTATGTGCCGCCGGCGTTTGCGCTGAAGGACATTACGCAGATTCCGCGATACCGCGAGCTGCGCGTGACGGACTCGGGGTGCAGGCTGTGGTGGCTGGAGTATGGCGGCTCGCGCGATACGGTGTACGAGACCGAGGAGATTAAGTGGGAGCTGTGGAAGGTCGCCTATGGTGTGTGGAACTACATTAAGAACTCGGGCGAGTTTCCGGAGGCGGAGACGCTGACGCTCGAGTGGATGGGGACGATACCGGGCAAGCGCGAGAGTCGTCGCTTTGAGGGCGATGTGATGCTGACGCAGCAGGACGTGGTGGAGCAGCGGCAGCATGAGGACGCGGTGAGCTTTGGTGGATGGGCGATCGACCTGCATCCTTCGGATGGCGTATACAGCGCGCAGCCGGGATGCACGCAGTGGCACAGCAAGGGCGTGTTTCAGATACCGTATCGCACGATGTATAGCCGCAATGTGCCGAACCTGTTTCTGACGGGACGGCTGATCTCGGCTTCGCATATCGCGTTTGGTTCGACGCGTGTGATGGCGACGTGCGCGCACAACGGGCAGGCGGTTGGTATGGCTGCGGCGGTATGTTCACGCGATGGGCTGCGGCCCCGTGACCTGCTGGGACCGGAGAGCATGCGGGAGCTGCAGCAGGAGCTTCTGCGTGCGGGGCAGTTTATTCCCGGTGTGCTTGTCGACGATGTGGCGGACAAGGCGCGCTCGGCAATGGTGAGGGCGACGAGTGCGCTGGAGCTTCGCGCGCTGAAGCCATCGGGTGAGTGGACGGTGCTGGACAAGCCGATGGCGCTGTTGCTTCCGGTGAGTGCCGGTCGCGTGCCGGTCGTTACAGTTTCGTTGCGAAGCGAGCGCGAGGTGACGGTTCGCGCGGCATTGTGGGCTTCCGCGCGCATCGGCAATACGACGCCGGATGTGTTTTTGGCAGCCACGGAGTTGACGCTGGGCGCGGGCGAGCAGGAGGCGGAGCTTCGGTTCGATGCGAGGGTCGATGCCCCGCAGCACGTGTTTTACATGCTGCATCCGGCGGAGGGTGTCTCCGTGGCGCTTAGCCAGGAGCAGGTGACGGGCGTGCTGACCCTGTCGCAGAAGATGAATAAGGCGGTGGCGAAGAGTCTGGTGCAGACGCCCCCCGAGGGGTCGGGCATCGATACGTTCGCCTACTGGCTGCCGGAACGGCGGCCGGTGGCGCGCAATCTTGCGGTGACGATTGAGCCCGCGTTAAAGGTATTTGACGCAACGAATGTAAGCAATGGCGTGGCGCGGCCGTGGTGCGGTGTGAATGCTTGGGTTCCTGCGCGTGAGGATGCGCGACCCGCGTTGAGGCTGGAGTGGAAAGAGGCGCAGACGATTCGCGAGATCGAGATCAGCTTCGATACGGACTTCGATCACCCCATGGAGTCGGTGCTGATGGGACATCCGGAGCGGGTGATGCCTGCATGCGCCACGGAGTTTGAAGTGTGTGCGGCAGGCGCGGGCGTGCTTGCCCACGTGACGGAGAATCATCAGACGCGATGGAGCCTTCGGCTGGAGAGACCGGTTGTGACGAAGGAGCTTTCGATTGCCGTTCTTGCCCATGGGGCCGCCCTGCCTGCGATCTTTGAAGTACGCTGTTACTGATCTTGAAGGAGCGGCATGAACGAGTGTGAAGGAAGGCTCTCCCGGCATCAGTGGGGGATCATTGCGCTGCTCTTTACGGTTTCGCTGATTAATTACTTTGACCGGCAGAGTTTGTCGGTGGTGGCTCCGCGATTTCAGGCCGAGCTTCATCTGGACGATGCGGGCTATGCGCACATCGTCAGCCTCTTTCTCTTTGCTTCGGCGGTGGCATACGGTGTCTCAGGTTTCCTCTCGGACTGGCTGGGCACGCGGAGATCGATGACGCTGTTTGTGGGCTGGTGGTCGCTGGCGGAGGCGGCTACGGCGTTTGCGTCGTCGGTGTGGATGCTGGCGCTGGCGCGGTTTTGCCTGGGGTTGGGAGAGCCGGGTTTGTGGGTGGCGGCTCCGAAGGCGGTGGGCGAGACCTTCGACCACAAGCAGCGCGGGCTTGCCGTGGGTATCTACACGATGGGGGCGACCGCGGGCGCGATCATTGCGCTGCCGGTGATCGTTGCAGTGACGACCCATCTGCCGTGGCGCTCGATCTTTTTGATCGACGGCGTAGCGGGGCTGCTGTGGATCCCGTTGTGGCTGTGGTTCTATCGCGAGCGTGAATCTGCGGTAACGGTGAGCAAGGCTGCAAGCGCGGCGAATACGCGGGAGGTGCTGCGGAGAAACTCGACGTGGAGGCTGCTGATTGCGCGCAGCCTGACGGACCCTGTGTGGTACTTCTTCCTGTTCTGGTTTCCGAAGTATCTGAACAGCGCGCGCGGCCTGCCGATGACACAGCTCGCAAAGATCGGCTGGGTGGTTTACCTGGGCGCGGGGCTGGGGACGATTGCGGGAGGCCTGTTGTCGCGGCGGTTGATACGCTCCGGCATGAAGGTCGGGCTGGCGTATCGCTACACGATGCTGGGGGCGGCGGTGCTGGTACCGCTGAGTCCGCTGGCGGCCCTGGTGCCACATTATGCGCTGTCAGTGCTGATCGCTTCGGTGGTCGCGCTGGCGCACATGGCTTGGCTGGTGACGCTGACGGCGACGGTGATCGAGCTGTATCCGGCGAACCAGGTGGGCAAGGCTGCGGGACTGATTGCGATGGGCTCGGGGTTCGGCGGCATGCTATCGAGCGAGATCGTGGGCTACCTCGTGACTCATGGAGGGTACACGCCGGTGTTCTTCCTGATGGCGGTGCTGCATCCGATTGCGATTACGCTGCTGTGGCCGGTGTTTCGTCAGAGCCGGCCCGCCGTGACGGATATTGCCGCGGTAAAGATGGCTTGAGGGTTTCGGGATTCAGCGCGGAGAGGACCAAAGTGCAAATGCGGGGGCTCTCGCTGCGCTCGGAATGACACCGTGAAGTATTATCCCGGGATCTTTTGCAAGAGCTGCAGCGCGTTGGCCGTGGCGTGTCCGTGTGCGGTGTTGTCGAAGATGCACCAGGCGGTAGCGGAGGAATGCTTTGAGATGAGCGAGGCGATGCCGTCGAGGAAGGCGTCATCGTAGCTGGAGTAATACATGCGCGGCGAGCCGTGAAGACGGATGTAGACGAGGGACGGATCGCCGCCTGGGGTGAGCGAGGCGGGGCAGATGGGTGGATCGACTATGACTCGTGCGATGCGGAGATGACAGAGAAGCTGTTCGGCCTCGCTGCTGAACCATGTGGGGTGGCGTGGTTCGATGACGATCGGGCCGTCCGGGTACTCGGTGCGGATTGTCTCCAGGAATGCTGGGGCGCGGAGCGGATCGAAGCTCTGCGACGGGGGCAGCTGAATCAGCAGAGGGCCGAGGCGTTGACCGAGCGTGCGTATCTGATCGAAGAAGGGCAGGAGGTGTTCGCGCTCGCAGACGAGGCTGGAGTCATGCGTGATGGCCCGCGGCAGCTTGACTGAGAAGCGGAAGTCCGGCGGTGTGGACTCCGCCCAGCGTGCCCAGGTTGCGGGCCGATGCGGGCGGTAGAAGGTGGTGTTGATCTCGGCGCAGTGGAAGATGCGAGCATAGCGCTCAAGATGAGAGCCTGCTGACGAGAACTTCGGTGCGTGAGCGGTTGGGATCGACCATCCTGCGGTGCCGATGAAGATCTCGCGCATGCTGCCTGCTTGGATGCACGCAGGCAGCGATGCGGTGAGGAGAGTTAGGGGAGCTCGGTCTCGAAGAGCTTCTGCACGGCCTTCCAGCTGTCGCGGCGCTCGCGGTCGATGTTGACGACACCCCAGGAGCGGATGCCGTTTGCCGGTGTGCCTTTGATGAGCGAGCGGTAGTCGTTCCAGGTCCAGAGCGAGCCGCCGATCATCCAGGGACGTTCTTTCATCGCGGTGACGGCGTCGGTGATGTCCTTGATACGTTCAGGGTCGTGCAGGCCGGGCTCACCCATCTTGCCGAATTCGGTGACGAAGATGGGCTTGTTGGGGTAGAGCTGGTGGACGTGGTCGAAGCGTTTGGCATAGCCGCCGTAGGTGTTGATGGAGACAAAGTCGGAGTATTGGCTGGCCTCGTCGGCTCCGGTCTTGACGGCAGGATCGCCGGTGTAGCGCGAGGCGAAGGTGATGAGGCGCGTAGGGTCGAGCGAGAGGGTGTAGGCGCGCATGTCGCGGGTCCAGTCGCGGCCCTGCGGCGTGTAGGACTCGTATTCGTTGCCGACGCTCCAGGCCACGACGGAGGGATGGTTCCAGTCCTGCTCCATCATCTCTTTCATCTGCTTCTTGAAGCGTTCGCGGACGCCGGGGTCGGCCATCTGCCAGGAGCTGAAATTCCAGTTGCCGGCCTCGGGGATGATGAGCATGCCGTGCTTGTCGGCAAAGTCGAGCAGGTAGGGCGGCTGCGGATAGTGCGCGATGCGCATCATGCGCATGTTGTCGGCGAGCATGTCGGAGAGGTCGCGCTCGAGGATGGCGTCGGACTCGCGAAGACCTTCTTTGGGATCTTCGCCGACACGGTTGGCACCATAGAGGTGGACGGTGTGGCCGTTGAGTTTGAGCTCGGTGCCTTCGACGCGGATCTCGCGCACGCCGATGTTCGCGGTGAGATCGTCGTTGGGGATGGAGAGCTCTGCGGTGTAGAGGAAGGGGTCGCGCAGGCTCCAGAGATGCGCGTTGCGCAGGGTGCCGGTCCAGGTGACCTCGGCATCGGCGTTGGCTGCGAGGCGCGTGGGCTTGAGGTGGACGGGAAGCGTGGCGATCTCGCCCTGTACGGTGGTCGTTGCGGCCGATGAGCCAGCATTGTGCAGCCAGGCGCGCAGGTGAATGGTCGCGATGCCGGTCTTGAGGTTGGGCTTCGTGTCGATCTTCATGTTGCGGAGGTAGACGGCGTCGGTGATGACGATGCTTGCGGGTCGCACGATGCCGCCGTAGGGCATCCAGCCGACGATGGTGATGCGGTTGGCGGTGCCGTAGGGGCCGGGGTGGTCGATGGAAGGAACACCGGCAGCGAGCGCGGGGATGGAGGTGAGCGTTGGAGTGTTATCGACCTCGATGCTGATGTGGTTGACGCCTGGCTTGAGGAGTTTGGTGATGTCGAACTCGAAGGGGGTGTAGCCGCCTTCGTGCGTGCCGATGTGTTGGCCGTTGAGCCAGACCTGGGCGACGTCGTAGACGGCATCGAAGTGCAGGCGCGCGATCTGTCCGGGCTTGAGCGTGGGTGCATCGAAGTCGCGTTCGTAGAGGGCGTGGCCGATGTAGCGGCGGTACTTCTCGTCGGCGGGCCAGCTGTGGGGCACGGTGACCGGCTCGGCTTTTTCGGCGAGCGTGGTCTTGAAGGTCCAGCCCGGGCCGTCGAGCGAGATGCGTTCGGCGGCGTGAGAGGCAAGCGACAGTGCAGGGACGACAAGAGCGGCAAGGGCGATGCGAGAGAGTCGGTTCATTTCGTCCTCAATTGGAGCAGATTGTGCAGATGAAAAAGAAGGGCAGAGCGAAGGCTCTGCCCTTCAGGGAGTGCTATGGGTTTAGAACAGCAGCTTCGCGGCGAGCTGCAGCGAGCGTCCATCGGCTGCGGTGGTAATCGTTCCGAACGAACCGTTGGTGTTGCCGCCTCCGCCGACACCGTTGCCGTTGACGACAGGATTGGCCGCAGCGGAGAAGGTGGTATTCGGAAGGCCGAAGTTGGCGTGGTTGAGAACGTTGAAGGCCTCGGCGCGAAGTTGAATCTTCCAGCGTTCGGTGATCTCCGTGGTCTTGAAGATGGAGAAGTCGAAGTTCTGCGTTCCCGGACCGCGAACGTTGGCGAGCGTGCGTGGCACGTTGCCGAAGGTATAGTCCGAGGGGTTCTGGAAGGCCGCCGTGTTGAACCACTTCAGAGGCGTGGGGTTGGAGAGCTTGACGTTCTGCCCCGGGACGAAGTTGGGACGGGTTGCGGCGTTGGCCTGAGAGTTGGCACCGGTGATGGTGAGCGGCGTGCCGGTCTGGAAGACGGCGATCATGTTGAGCTGGAAGCCGCCGATGGCGCGGTTGACCCAGGCGTTGTTGGAAGAGAACTTCTGGTTGCGGCCGAAGGGCAGGTTGTAGAGAGCGCTGACGGTGGCGCGCTGCGAGACGTCGGCCGGGTCAAGCGAGTACTCCGCGCGGCGGTTATAAACGTTTTGGTAGCCGTTGTTGGCGGCGATCCCGTTGAGGTAGGCGAGAGGCGAGTTGACGCTGTCATCGAGTAGCTTGCTCATGGTGTAGCCGAAGAGCAGGAGAAGGCCGTTGCGCGCCTGACGTTGTGCGGATAGCTGAAGCGCATCGGAATGTAGATTGCCATCGTGCGGGTTATATACGGAGATCGAGCTGTAGTAGGGAAAGGGCAGAAGCGACTGCGCCCGTGTGATGGTGGCGCCGCCAAGGGAGCCGGGCACACGTCCGGCATATGGATTTGGCACAGCAGCCTGAAGCACGGTGCGACCGAGGCTGAAGTACTGAGGATTAAGTGAGTTCATGTTGTAGCCGCCCGCGGGCACATGAACGCCGTGGTTCCCGACATAGGTGGCCTGCACCACGACGGAATAAGGGATCTCACGCTGGATGCTGAGGGTGTACTGCTGTGACATAGGAGACTTCCAACGAGTGGGGTCCTGATATCCAGGTGACTGGCCAAGAAAGCCGAGAGGACCGAAGGCAGAGCCGAGCGGTTGCAGTGGATCTGTCGGGAAGCCATTCTTGAACTGGAAGGCGACAAGACGAGTATCGTTGCCTGCGGGGTTGTAGTTGGTGTTGGTAGAGGAGAAGCCGTTGGTCTGTCCGGTATAGATGGAATTGAAGAAAAGCGGATAATACATGCCGAATCCGCCGCGGACGACGGTCTTGCCATCGGCCGTGGCCTTGTACGCGAAGCCGATGCGTGGCCCGAAGTCGGTAAAGCTTTCAGGAACGAAGTTGCGTCCGATACCGCCGGTGTTGGCGTACTGCATGGTGCCGGTGAAGCCGTTGGACGCCGCGATGGGGTTGAAGTTGCTGTAGCCGTTGTTTTGCTCGAAGGGCTGTTGCTGGTAGTCGTATCGCAGGCCGAGGTTCAGCGTTAGACGGTCGCTGGCCTGCCAGTCGTCTTGGAGGAAGAAGGAGGTGCTGATGGCGCGGTCGGTCTCGCCGGTATTGGTGGTGATAGCCGCGGTGCTAACTGCCCCGGCGAGGAAGGTGGCGTAAGAGTAGCCGGTATTCGTGGAGCCCGCAGGAGCGGCGGCGCCGGAGGGATCGGAGGTAAGACCCGCGGCGAAGCTAAAGTTTCCGGAGGGCGTGTTGCGCTGAAGATTGGAGCCAATGTTGTAGCGCAGGTCCGTGCCGAAGGTCAGTGTGTGGCGCTTAATGACTTTTGTGATGGTATCGGTGATCTGCGGAAGGGTGTACGTTCGAAGCCCGATGGTCTGCACGGAGGCGGGCAGGCCGTTTCCTACGGTCGGCAACGCGAAGTTGGGAACGTTGGATGGAAGACCGAGCTTCGAGGGCCAGTTGCCTCCCGCACTGACGGCCTGGAAGGGAAACTCCTGGCGTTCCACGGAGAGGCGAAGGTCATTGATCAGCGAGGAGGAGAAAGTGTGGGTGTTACCGGCGAGGATCTCCTTGGCTACATAGGTATCGTAACGGTTGGCCACAGTGGGATCGGGATAGTAGGTGCCACCACCGGTGCCGCCGTTGGTGAAGTTGTTGTAGTAGGCATAGCGAACGAAGACGGTGTCCTTGTCAGTGAGGCGATAGTCGATTCGGCCGAGAGCGTTGTACATGTTGCTGATGCCCTTGTTGGCGAAGAGGAAGTTGTTCGTGTTGGTGAAGGCGTTCGAAGGCGCGACGTTGGGCAGCGGATAGAAGGTGTTCTGGTAGTTGACGGCTACGGGATCGAGGTTCGTGATCTTGTTGTTCGCATATGGTTGACGAGTCGCGATGCCGTTGGCGATGGTGGTGGTGTAGGGGTTGTAAAGTTGGATCTTCTTGCCGCTGGCGTCGGCCAGACCGGAGAAGTCACCGGTGCGCTGTGCGAGCGTGGGGACAGAGAGATATTGCGGGTTGGACTGAATGAAGCGGTAGGTCTCAAAATTGCCGAAGAAGTAAGCGTGATTGCGAATAAGGGGGCCACCGACCGCGCCGCCGAACTGGTTGTAGCGTTGGACAGGCTTGGCAAGTGGCGGACGGGCGAAGTAATTCCGTGCGTTGAAGATGTCATTGCGCAGGAACTCGTAGACGGAGCCATGGAAGGAGTTGGTTCCGGAACGGCTGACAAGGTTGACGACACCGCCGAGCGTGAAACCATACTGCGCAGAGAAGGAACCGCTCTGCACTTTGAACTCCTGGATGGAGTCTGTGTTGGGGTTGACTGCGATCTCACCGGTTGTGGTCGAGAGATTACTCTGGCCGTCAAGGATGTAGGAGTTCGAGCCAGTTGGCGAACCGTTGATGGAGATGGCAGAGAGGTTTGTACCGCGATTGGCGAAGCCGGACTGGCTAACGGTGGTGTTGATGCGCACGCCTGGCGTCAGTGTTGTAAGAGCGATCGTGTTGCGTCCATTGAGCGGCAACTCCTGAATGGACTTTTCGCTGACGACGGCGCCGAGGGTAGCGGAGGTGGTGTCGAGCACAGCCTGTGAGGCGTCGACCTGGACGGTCTCGGTAGTGCCGCCGACCGTAAGCTGCACGTCGACTTCAACGCGTGCGCCCACAGTGAGTGTGACGCCCTCAGTGACGGAAGTTTGGAAACCCTGGCGCGTGACGGTGACGCGGTAGTTGCTGCCGAGAAGCAGCGGAGGTGAGTTGTAGAAGCCGGCATCGTTCGTTGAGAGCGTGAACTTGTTCTGTGTATCGACGTTCTGGATTTCAACCTTGGCGCCTTCGACGGTTGCGCCAGTGGAGTCTTTTACGGTTCCGATGATGTTGCCTGTGCCCTGCTGCGCGACTGCGGTGATTGCTGTTCCGAAGATGAGCAATAACAGACTGAGCAAGAGGTACAGAGTAAGTTGCGGACGTCGTTGGCCATTCCTCAAAGAGTTAAACATGCGTGCTCCTAGCGATTCTTTCTTTGTTTCTGGGTTTTCATCGATCTTGTAAGCCGAAACTCGAACGGCTGTGGGCACCGTGACGGTGGATTCCGAGCTCCGTAGCCTGTCCATTGCGCGCGAGACGGACCCTATGCCGCTGAGGAGGAGGCGACATGGAGGCTGGTTGGGAGTTGCGAGGACATTGTTTGAATTCATTTAGAGTTAATCGGTTAACGTACGGCGGGAGAGTAGATTCGCCTGTTGACGGTTGTCAAGTGGTTTTCGCGAAGGGGTCTCACCCGGTACGGAAAGTAGATTCAGCTCTGCCGTAATGCTGTGCGGACGGGAGTCTTAGACGCCGCAACGGACGCGACGAGGCGCTGAGTAGCGTTGTGATGTCGGAGAGGAAAGCCGTTCAGGCCGTCGTGCCCTGAAAGAAGGTAAAGGGAAGAAGAATGCGTTGCGGCTTCTGCTCGGGCAGCTCGATGGAGTCGATGAGTATGTCAGCGGCGAGTTGACCCATCTCGAAGGTCGGGATGAAGAAGGCCGTGGGGCGTGGGCGTAGGCCTCCAGCATTGGCCGAGTTGGCGCGAGCGAGGATCGCGACGTCGCCAGGAATGCTAAGATGCCGCGCGTCGACGTAGTCGTACATGTGGACGAGTAGCGAGTCGTCGGCGGTGAAGATGGCGGTAGGACGGTCCTTCCGGCGTAAGAACCACTGATCAAGGATGGTGAAGGCCTGCGTCTGATCGTAGTTGCAGCAGCCGATGTGTTCGGCCTTCAGCTCGAGGCCGGCCTCGGCCATGGCGCGGCGCAGGCCTTGCAGCAGGTGAATGTGTGTGGGCAGGGTAGGCAGCGAGCTGAGGAACGCGATCCGGCGATGCCCGTGATCGACCAGGTAGCGGACAGCCGCTTCGGCGAGCGCCGCGTCATCGACGCCGACATAGTTGATGGCGGCGCGGCCATAGTAGGAGTTGATCATGGTAAAGCGGATTCCGGCGGCATCGAGCCCGTGGACGGTGTCGTTGATGTCGCGGGTAGTGCAGGAACGCGTGTTGATGAAGATCAGCCCGTCGGTGAATTTGCTCTCAAGGATCTGATCGCGGGTGGCTCGTCCGGGGCGGCCGGAAGGCGAGTAGATGAGCAGGTTGTAGCCGCGGCGCATGACAGAGGCCTGAATGCCGGAGAGCGCCTGTGCAATAAACTGGTTGAAGAAGATAGGGTCCTTCATCGGCACCATGAGGCCGAGGAGTCGAGTGCGGCGTTCGGCGAGTGCCTTGGCAAGCTCGTTGGGGGAATAGCCGAGGTCCTGCGCGATCTGGCGTATGAGTTCGCGCTTTGCGGGGCTGACACGCGTGGTGTCCTTATTGTTTAGCGCAATGGATACAGCAGCAACGGAAACTCCTGCCCGCCGTGCAATATCGGAGAGCTTAGGTGCTGGCATGAACGATGTGCTCCGTATGCGATGGACTGCTAGATGGCTTCAAGTCTAAAGACATTTCATTTCACCGAATACTCGTTTCGTTTTCAGCCGCGCTATGGGATTTAGCGAAGCGCAAGGGCTAATTTTACATTCCAGCGTTGGCGGGGGAGACAACATGGATCGAAGCAAAGCAATTGCCCTTGGATGAGTAATTCTTATTCCTCCAATAACTTTTCCTTGCCACGCACCTTCTTAACCGAGTACATTTCCGGAGACTCAAGTTAACCGATTAACATACCTTAGGATTTGATAGGGATCATGACACTTCTTCGCCGCTCCGTCTCGCGCCGCAACGTTCTTGCTTCCATCCTGGGCACCACAGGTTACGCTGCCGCGCAGAGCTTCCTCCCCGGCATTCCCAACGTCGGCCTCAAGTCCGACACTGACCCTCACCGCACCGAGTGCGGCGTCGGCGCGCTGATGCCTTGGGCGGACGGACTCTACGCCTCGACCTACAACTCGTCTGGGCAGAAGAATTCCGGCACCGGCCTTGGTCTCTACCGGATCGATGACACTCTCAAGCCTAGTCTGCTCGATGTGCATAACGGCGTATACGCCAATCGCTTCATTCATCATGCCTCGAACCAGTGCATCATTGGGCCGTACATTATCGACTCCGACGGCAAGTGGCGCCGCATCGAGGAGCTCGTCCCCTACCGGCTCACCTCCACCATGCCGCACCTCACCGATCCCGAGAACCGCGTCTACTTCCAGTCCATGGAAGGCCACTTCATCGAATTGGACATCGCCACGCTGAAGACGCGTGTGCTCAACGACCTTACCAAAGAGATGGGTATCAACCTGCAGCCGCACTTCAAGGGTGGCTACACAGCGCAGGGCCGGGTCGTCGTCACCAATAACGGCTTTTTCCAATACGGC
The DNA here is from genome assembly GCF_036877565.1 of Edaphobacter sp. HDX4. NCBI lineage: Bacteria > Pseudomonadati > Acidobacteriota > Terriglobia > Terriglobales > Acidobacteriaceae > Edaphobacter > Edaphobacter sp. HDX4. The sequence goes on along the minus strand of NZ_JAEDXW010000001.1, from coordinate 585,403 downwards.
GAAGACCAAGGCGGCCTCTTTGAGTACGACGGCAAGACGTGGCGGCGCATCTCCAGCAAGCCGCACATGGATGTCGCCGCTCGCCAGAACATGGGCAATGTCATGTTTGCCACCGGCTGGGACGAGCGCTCCGTGCTCTTCCACGCCCTCGTCAAAGGCGAGTGGCAGAACTACCGCCTTCCTAAGGCCTCACACGCCTTTGAGCAGGCATGGCAGACGGAGTGGATGCGCATCCGCGAGGTCGAGACCGAGCACTACATGATGGACATCCACGCTATGTTCTACGAGCTGCAGCCGTTGGCCTTCGAGGATCACATCTGGGGCATCAAGCCCGTCTGCCAACATCTGCGCATGGTGCCCGACTACTGCAGCTTCCGCGGCCTGCTCGCCGTTGGTGGCAACGAGACTACGCCCAATGTCGACAACAATGCCGTGCTCGGCCAGCCGCAGAGCGGCGTCTGGTTCGGCAAGACCGACGACCTGTGGAGCTGGGGCAAACCGCAGGGCTGGGGAGGGCCGTGGCGCAACGACATGGTCACCGCCGGCAAGCCCTCCGACCCCTTCCTCTTCACGGGCTTCGACAAGAAGGTGCTGCACCTGATCTCCGAGAAAGCCGCCTCCGTCACGATCGAGGTCGACTTCCTCGGCAACGGCACCTGGGCCAAGTACGAGACCGTCAGGCTCACCAGCGGCGAGTACAAGCCCATCGTCTTCCCGGAAGGCTTCAGCGCGCACTGGTGCAGGCTAACACCGTCTGCCTCGTGTAAGATGACCGCCGAGTTCATGTTCACTTAGTGAACGCTGCCGGCCTTCGCAATCAGATGTTCGACCTTCGTTCAACATCCCTTACTTTTACCAACAGCGAGATGCCGGAGCTAGCTGAGTGTGCCACTCATGTCTTCGAGTTGAAGTTTCTGGGGGAACGTCTAGAGAACTCCGCGCCCATCGACTCTCCAAATGTCATCAATGTGTCCTCTTGAGCGACGTGCAGATAGTCATGCAGGTTCACCGTCGGGTCGCAGTGGGGCTTTTCGAACTTCACTACGCTGCCGACTGGCAATTGGCATGCGACCTCCGGAAAGGTAAGAAGTCTAGGTTCATCGCCAAAGAGGGCGTAAGTCGTTCCAGTAGGCGCTCCTGCACCAACTTTGGGCAGTGGCCCATTCGTAGCGAAACTTTTCAGCCCTGCATCGATGGTCGCTTGACCCGACACATTGCTACTGACAACAGTGCTTTGGAGGAAGAGCGCAGTGGAGAAGATGGCGCCTTCCCCGAGGGGACGGCGTTGTATTCCACGTCCATAAAGATGTAACTGCCGGCCTGCTGCTCGGTCAGAATGCCTTCGCGGCAGTCTATGGCGAGAGTTCCAGTGCCACCACTGCTTATGATGGCAGAGCACGACATGAGGGTGGTTGCCGCGAGCGACTGGGTTATCGATATTGGACCCCGCGCAGGAGACGAAGGCGCTCGCGTGGTTGCAGCGGGAACGCCCGTCGAACTGTCCAAAGTATCGGAGAGCCGTACTGCAATCTATTTGGCACGTTTCCTGAACCTTGCCGAGAGCAGCTTGCACAGCTTGCCGCGCAATCAGGTTCCCCGCTCGGCATAGCAGTTTCCCGTCTAGCAGCCGGTTTTCGGTTCTATCGCGTTGAGAGTACGCTCCTTACGCGCGTGTAACCTCCACATCAATAATCGATTTTTCACTTCCTCGCCGCCATCACTAGATCTGATTCAAGCTGAATTTCATGTCAGCCCGAACTTTCCGGTTGAGGCACATTCAGGCCATGCCTGCTCTGCATGCAGCGAAGTCTCAGTTTGAGCAGCGCTACGCAACTCAATTGCCGCATCTCAACCAGATATGACCACAGAGACCGTCGCAGACCTCCGAGCAACCTGCGCTGACTGGCTGTTGTCGGACATCCGCTTGCCTAAAGGGGTCCAAGGTCATCCTGAGCCGGAGCACGCATGGTGGCGGGTGATGTGTCTGACGGGAGTCGACTATTTCTCTACACTTGGATATCAACCTGGGATTGCTTTTCTTGCCGCCGGTCTTCTTTCGCCTATCGCGACTTTGGTGCTCGTCCTGGTTACCCTATTCGCCGCCCTTCCTCTTTATAGTAGGGTTGCCGGTGTAAGCCCAAATGGACAGGGATCGATCGCTATGATGGAAAACCTTTTTCCGCAATGGGGCGGCAAGGCGTTTATTCTCATTCTCTTGGGTTTTGCGGCAACAGACTTCATAATCACTATGACCCTTTCGGCAGCCGACGCGGCAGCTCACTTCATTCACAATCCTTATATCCCGCATTGGCTCTCCAACCAAATGGCAGTAACGTTGTTTTTGCTTGTGTTGCTGGCTGGGATATTTCTCAAGGGGTTCAAAGAAGCTATAGGAATAGCGGTCGTTCTCGTCGCGGCGTACCTCCTCATGAATGCGGTGATTACAGGGGTTTGCTTGGGAGTCTTGTGGAAACATCCCGAATTGTTCGCAACTTGGAAGCGAGCGGTTTGGATACAACATCCTAGCGTGCTAGGCATAATCGGCTTATCTCTGATTCTGTTCCCAAAACTTGCCCTAGGACTTTCAGGCTTTGAAACCGGCGTAGCCGTCATGCCTCTTATCCGAGGCAAGAATCTGGAGAGTCGGGTCCGCAACACTCGAAAATTGCTCGCGACTGCTGCTGGCATTATGAGTGTTTTCCTGCTGCTCACCAGCGTGATCACTTCGTTTCTTATTCCGGCAAAACAATTTGCAGAGGGTGGCGAAGCGAACGGTCGTGCAATGGCATACCTTGCCCATCAATATCTAGGGAACGGTTTCGGCAGTGCTTATGATGCCTCGACGATCCTCATCCTGGCCTTTGCCGGTGCGTCGGCTATGGCTGGCCTTCTTAATTTGATACCTCGTTATCTGCCGCGTCTTGGTATGGCTCCGGAGTGGGCACTCGCGTCAAGACCGTTAGTTCTGGTTTTCATGGGTATCGCGACTCTGGTAACGATTCTGTTTCATGCTGACGTCGATGCGCAGGGAGGTGCATACGCAACCGGCGTACTGGTCCTAATAACCTCTGCTGGCGTAGCTGTGACGATCTATCTCTGGCGTACAGGAAGCATTCGATATGCTTTTCTCTTCATTACGGCCATCTTTACCTACACCACGTTGCTAAACATCTATGAGCGGCCCGAAGGTTTGAAGATTTCCTCAATGTTCATCGTCGCTATCATTGCCAGCTCACTGCTGTCGCGAGCTTTGCGATCTACTGAGTTGCGGATATTGAAGGTGGAACTTTCGAAAGAAGCGTCCGCCCTTTTGAGTGAGGACGAAGATCAACTCATTCGTGTTGTCGCTCATTCCCCAAAGCCAGGCGAAATTCAAAATCAAATCAACGAGCTTGATTCTATTGACGCATTCGTGCGCGGCAGGTACGGGCTCACATCCGAAGAATGTATCTATTTTCTTGAGGTTAAGCGTACTGACGCATCTGATTTTCAGCATACTCTCTGTGTTGAAGGGTGCAGGGTAGGAAAGAACCGCCTGCTGTGCGTCCAAAGTCCCGTGGTGGCCAATTCGATCGCAGCATTACTCATAGAACTGGAAAATCATACCGGAAAGCTGCCACATGTGTACTTCAAGTGGAAGGAAGGTAATCCGGTCGCTAACATATTTCGTTTTATTTTTTTGGGGGAAGGCGACACGGCCCCGCTGACACACGAGGTCCTGCGTAGGGCGATAAAAGATCCGAAGCACAGACCTGTCGTCCACGTGAGCTAATTGCTTGCAGCGGGTGCAGAGGCCGCGAGCCGTCGTAGTCGGTCCATCTACAGAAAATTGGCATCTCATAAAAAATGGTGTGCCGTCTGAAGTCGAGCCTCGGTGGCGGGGTACCTTGCGCGCTTTAGCGCCCGTCAAGGGTCTCCGCTGCGCTGCGATGAACGCACCAAGTACGCGCACCCTTGCCTCATGGCTTCACATCAGAATGTCACCTGTGCAAACGTCAAGGTCGTGCTGCCGTAAGGTGTACCAACTGTTTGCGGTCTCAGCAAGGACAAAAGCATATCGCCCGATAAGTTTGTCTTGACTCTCTGCCCCAGGCAGAGCGTCACTGGACTCAGATCGATTTGTTTGAGAGATGAATGAGTCAGACAGCTGAGATATTTGAACGCCTGCCTTCGCTAGATCGAGCCGACCTGCTGGATCTTTGGAAACGGAACTTTGGACGAGCTGCATCGCCTGGTCTTCGCCGCGAGCTGATGCTTCCTATCCTTGCGTTCCGAATCCAAGAGATCACACACGGCGGCCTAAGACCCGAAATAGTGGCAAGACTTCATGAGCTGGTTGCCCCACGACACCCTCGCCCGCAGAAAGCGTTCGGACATTCAAATCTGGGACGAAGCTCGTTCGTGAGTGGAAGGGCAAGGTTCACGAGGTTGTCGTCACTGCGGATGGGTTTGAATATCAGGGGGGAATCTACAAGAGCCTTTCTCCGATAGCTTGTCGTATCACCGGTACTCACTGGTCAGGCCCAGCGTTCTTCGGCACGAAAGGTAAGCAGAAATGAAGACCATTCGATGCGCCATCTATACACGGAAATCCTCCGAAGAGGCCTGGACCAGGCTTTCAATTCTCTGCACGCACAGCGCGAGGCATGTGAAGCATACGTTCTGAGCCAGAAGCACGAAGGCTGGCAGGTGCTCTCCGCCAAATACGACGATGGTGGATTCTCGGGTGGAAATATGGAGCGTCCGGGCTTAAAGAAATTATTGACCGACATTGAATCAGGGAAGGTCGATACAGTTGTCGTCTATAAAGTCGACCGCCTCACCCGTTCTCTAGCCGACTTCGCCAAAATCGTCGAGACCTTCGATGCAAAAGGCGTCAGCTTCGTCTCAGTCACCCAGCAGTTCAACACGACAACATCTATGGGACGGCTCACTCTGAACGTCCTGCTTTCATTCGCTCAGTTCGAGCGGGAGGTGACTGGAGAACGTATCCGGGATAAGGTTGCTGCTTCAAAGAGGAAGGGAATGTGGATGGGAGGTAATGTTCCTCTGGGGTATGATCTCCACGACCGACGCCTGATCATCAATCTCCAAGAGGCGGAACAGGTCAGAGCGATCTTCGAGCATTACATCCGCCTAGGGTCGGTCTTTGAGCTTTACGACTACTTGAGAGCGAATGGATATCGCAGTAAGCAGAGGGTAAGTTCGGCGCGCGCTGAGATGGCACATAGCTCGCTGTAGAGGAGCGCCGTTGCTACATTTCTACGTCTATCGACCGCCAAAGCGACGGAAGCCTCGCGTCGTACGTTTTCCGGCAGTCTTTTTGTTTGACGACAATTGGAATGACTACGGTTTTTACACACTTTTCAAAGCAAGCATTCAGTTGGCTCCCGACACGGAAGAAATAGAGCTCGGCGAAGTGAAAATTCTCGAGATCTCTGGAGATGAACCAATTTACACTCCGACGATCGAGGACTACTTCACATCCTTGGCGACGCGCTTTTGTTCCCTCGGTCAATCGGTTCGTTATTACCGCCACCTTCGTGACGATCTGCCAACGAGTGTGCGGCGCGAATACCTCAAGTCCCTGCAAGATATTGTCTCAAGGCCGAAACAGCGAGCAAAATTCGAGAAGCATCGCGGTTTCGAGACCTCACTCCTTAGGAATGGGAGTGCAAGAGATTCTCTACGACGGGGCGGACACTACATCGGTGCTCCAGTGGAAGAACTTGAGCCGCCTGCATTCGGCTTCGAGATGACATTGCCTGACTCCAAAGCGCCTCACGAAGTCGCTTTAGATTTCTCACCTCATCATGGGTTGCCAAATCGAATCAATTTGCTAATCGGTCGCAACGGCACTGGAAAAACACAGCTTCTTGCCCACCTTGCCCAGACCCTTTACGGCGCAGATCGATTGGGGGATGAAGAAAACGATCTGGCAGGAACGGCGAGAATAACCGATGGAGTTCCGGAATTCAGCAAGATCATCGCCATCTCTTACAGTGCCTTCGATCAATTTCCGATCCCGACGCCTGAGCCAAGACGTGGGAGAAAGAGCAGGTTCGACTACAAATACTGCGGCCTGAGGAACGCGTCGGGAGCGATAGACGTCGCTGAATTGAAGATCATGCTTGACGAAGCCATGGAGGCGATAGAGTCCGAAGATCGAATCGATATATTCCAATCTTTGGTCAATCGCCTATTGGGTTCGCGGATAGGCGGCCATTTTGCTTCGGATAGGGCGTATCGCGATAACATTTTCGCTCGCCTTAGTGCTGGACAGCGATTCATCATAGCGGTCACAGCAGACGTCGTCGGGTTTATCGAAGAAAGAAGCATTCTCCTTTTCGATGAACCGGAGACCCATCTGCATCCTGGTCTCTTGAGCACTCTGATCGCGATTCTTGAAGAGATACTTCGAGAATTTCAATCGTTTGCGGTCATTGCGACCCATTCGCCGATTCTGTTGCAGCAAGTTCCGCGCCGATATGTTCGTGTTCTGAAGCGCCTTGGATTTCGGACAACAATTGGTCTACCGAGCTTGGAGACTTTCGGTGAGGATCTTGGTGAACTCACGCGGCATGTATTGGATCTAGCAGAACCTGAACAAGATTTTCACGCTGTTCTCGACCGGCTCGTTGGTGAAGGTATGGATGCCGAAGAGATTGAGGCGATGTTCGAGCGCGGCCTGCCTTTGCCAGCACAAATCTACCTTCAATCTCTAATTACCGAGGACGATGAGTAGATGCGGCACGTTGCGCCCGTAAATATCGCCGGCCTTCCTACCCTAGCCGATATAGAAGCCAGTCTCAAACCCACTTATAAGGCTGAGATTGCTAACGCCATCACACCGATCGAAAACGCCTACGAAAGGTTCGATGCGGCGAAGCCAGATGGTCTGCATACACTGGACCCGATTGGGCTTTCTCTGAACGCCCGCAGAGCTCTCGAGACAGTATTCAGTCGACGGCTCGGTACATTCGGTGCTGTGATGGACGCCATCAATGATCACTTTGCAGACACAGGCAACAGCACCTGTCCTTACTGCAACTTCGGTGAGCAGTGGGAGCAAGATCATTACTTGCCCAAGAGCGCATTTCCAGAGTTTACCCTGTACGCGGCAAATCTTGTCCCGATTTGCAAAGTCTGTAATGGGAAGAAAAGAGCTCGTTATCAGGCGGACGGTGAACGTCTCTTTTTGTATGCGTTTTCCGAATTGAACGGAGTCACGGGCCTGCTAAATGTGGATGTCGCTTACGAACCCGCGATCAATGTTTCCTATTCGCTAGCTGATACAGGCGAGCTGGAAAACTACGCCGTTTTGGATCGTCATTTCCAAGCTCTAGATTTGGGCCGTCGCTACTCAAGGCAAGCTTCGTCCACCTTAGCTCGTCTGGTGAGGACCTTCAGGACTCCGGTAAGTTTAGGCTTGGGCCGACGGCAGCTGCAGCGTCGGATAGAGCAAATGGCCGAGGATCGTGCAGCGCAGAGTCCGCCAAATCATTGGGAGTTTGCATTGCTTGACCATCTGGCATCCTCCGCGGATTTTGTCGCTTACATCTTCAATTAGCGAAGGTCGGTTGGCGCAGACAGAGCTAAAGCAAGCAAGACCTAAGGGAAAAATTGTGGCTGAAGCTGCGTCTGCAGCCAGTCGTAACCCTCCGGCCAGCCACTATTCAACACCCGTCAGCACCCTCACAGCTCAGCTAAATGCGACATTTCACCCGGCTCGTCTAGTCTTGGTGTCGCTGAAGGTTTCGACCTCTGCCGAACCCCTGCAGAGGTCGGAGATGGGCGGCTGTTGATGCGACCTGCAGGGAAACTGATGTTGTCAGACCGCCGCCTCGGAGACAGGTGGTCGGATCGCAATCTCCGCTAAGTTCAAGACACTTGGAGAATCAACCGCCAGAGAAGGAAAATTCGTGCAACAGAATCATTCTCTGCTTTCCCTTCCCAATATAAATCCCTTGAATTTTCGCGTATGTTCTGCTTTTTTCTACGAAGAAGAGCCAGAGAGAAGACTCAATGGCGGAGGGAGAGGGATTCGAACCCCCGTTGGCCTTTCGACCAAAGCGGTTTTCAAGACCGCCTGTTTCAACCACTCACACATCCCTCCGTTGGTGGCTTGTACTAGTTTACCAGCACGTAATCCTCGGCCGGGAATGAGTATGAGCCATGGCGGACGGAGTAGTCTGGTTGAGCAAATCGTAAAGGAGTTTCAGGGTGAATCAGTTGCTCGTGCGCGTTTTTTGCGTTTTGGCTATTGCCGGATCGCTCGACCTTTCAGCACAAGTCAAAATGACCCGGCAGCAGATCCTGTTCTACACCGCTGACTGGAAAGGCGAACGTTTTCCGGACGGAAGGCCTAAGATCCCGGCGTCTGTAGTTCAGCGAGCAGCAAATGTAACCATCGAAGATCTCTGGGATTTTCTGCAGGATCGAGGCTATCGCTGCCAGTTTGAGAATGGCTGGCAGGCTCTCCACATTGATCGCCCCATGACAGGCCGTGCTCTCACCGCCCAGTATATGCCGGCACGCCCCGATATGGTCGCGGCCATAAAGGCGGAAGGGAAAACCGAAGGCCGGACCGGCGGCAACAATATGTGGCCAATCAATGAACTCCAAAACGAAGACATCTATGTCGCCGATGGATTCGGAAAGATCGTGGAAGGAACACTCATCGGCTCCAATCTGGGCAGTGGGATCGCCGCGCACTCCCAGGTTGGATTTGTCTTCGATGCGGGGATCCGCGATGCCGCCGAAAATCGAGAGATCGCCCATCTGAATGGCTTCTATCGCGGGAGCGATCCGTCGGCATGGAAGGACATGACGCTCACCTCTATTAATGCGCCCATACGGATCGGCCGTGCGACGGTTCTTCCAGGAGACCTTGTTGTCGCCAAGCAGGACGGCATAATCTTTGTGCCGGCATCTCTCGCGGCGGCGGCCGTTGCGTCTGCAGAGTTTACTAATCTTCAGGACGCATTCAATTTCGAGCTGAACTCTTCAGGAACGAATGGAGCTGAGTTCGAAGGAGGATGGACCCCGGCAAAGTACAGTGCATTTGCAAAGTGGATTGATCAGCACCCGGATAAGCTGAAGATGACGCGACAGGAATTCGATGCAGAACTCGCTCACCGTTCGGGTCAATCCAAATAGCAGCGTCTCGACCAGACGACTACGGAGTAGTGTCTCGTGACGAAATGTGCAGTGGCAGTCGGAGTTCCGCTCTGCAGCCAGTCAATCCCTCACCGCGGTTCCGCAGAACTACAGATCCGCGGTGAGCTTGGGCGATCTGTTGCGCGAGCACCAGTCCGACTCCCGTTCCGTCAGGCTTGGTCGTATAAAAAGGTACAAACAGATTGCTTGCGTTTGTCAGCCCGGGCCCGTTATCTGTGACTGCAATCACAACTTCGCTCGCCGTCGACGTCCACTCCAACTCAACACAGGCGCCGCAATCGTGAGTGGTATCGGGCCCCAGGGCGGCCTCTGTGGCATTCCGGACCAGATTGATCAGCGCTTGCTGAATCTGATCCGGATCCACTGATACGCGAATCTCCGCTCCTGCTTTCATCTTTACAGTCACGCGGGTCTCCAGCCGGGCTACGCGATCGACAAGAGGGGCAAGGGAAATGGGTTCCAACCGTGGTGCGGGCAGACCCATCAGCTGCCGATAAGCTTGAAGAAAGCGGTTCAAAGATTCAGCGCGATTCTCGATGACTTCCAGACCTCGATAGAAATCGGAGCTGTGTTCTGGTGGAATCTGTTCGGTCACCCGGATTCGCAGTGTCTCCGCGATGGATTTGATCGGAGCCAGTGAATTGTTGATCTCATGCCCGAGCACTCGGATCAGTCGTGCCCAGGCCAATCGCTCCTCTTCCCGAAGTGCCGCGCTCACGTCAGATAACACGATCAGTGTGTGCGGAATCCCGCTCAGCCGGAAGCTTGCCCGCTTTACGATCCATCTTGACGCCTGCTGTCCGTCCCCCATCGAGAACAGATCGTCATCCGTGGTATTCAACAGATAAGCCAGCTCGAATGCTTCTGCGGGAACGCCAAGGCTCTTCCTCCCATCGAGTTGAAGCATCTGCTCCGCTGCTTTATTCACCAGCTTGATCTTCCCGGCAGGATCGAAGGCAAGGACCGGCGACTGCATGGAGTTGAGCACGCGTTCAAGCAGTGCAGTGGCTTCGAGCGCTCCAGCGCGTTGCGCCTGCAGCATCCCCGCCAGCGCATTGACCTCCAGCGCCAGGTCGCCCATCGCATCATTCCTGGTTGCACCACGTGCGCGGAAGGAGTAATCGTCTTCGCGCAGTGCGGCAACGACATTCGCAAGGGTCTGAAGAGGACGGGTAATATGCTCCATCACCAGAGAGACGACGAATGCCCAGATGCCGCCGAGAATTAGCAGCACCAGCCACACAATGGACGCATCAGTCTTCTGGGTTCGCATCAACAAGCCGCTTAGCAATAGCAGCGGCAATCCCATGAGATACAGTCCAATGCGAAGCCGCCGCTCGAAGTTCAGCCGTCGACGTGTTCTCCCAAGAGTTATGCGAGTAACGGGTGGCGAACGCGGCTGCAGATCAAAGGCCATATTTTTCAATGCGGCGATAGAGCGCTCCGCGGCTCAGACCCAGGGCATCCGCGGCGTGACTTACATTTCCATTGGCGCGCGCTAGAGCCTTGCGGATGAGAACCGCTTCCACCGTTTCGAGGTCCATCTCATCCAGACTTTGCGCCGCTCCCGTACGCTGCATCTGCAAGCCTAGATCTCCAATCTCGATGCGTTCGCCGCGAGCCATCAGAACAGCCCGCTCGATTGTGTGATCAAGCTCCCGGACGTTCCCGGGCCAACTGTACTGCAACATCAATTGCAGCGCCGCCGGCTCCATGCCCTGCAGCGGGCGGCGGTATCTCGCGGAGTGGCGCGCGAGAAAGTGTGCTGCCAGCAGCGGTATGTCTTCGCGCCGCTCGCGTAATGTGGGCAGCGAAATTTCGACCGTGTTCAGGCGAAACAGCAGATCTTCACGAAAGCGTCCCGCGGCACACTCACCGCGAAGATCGGCATTAGTCGCTGACAGCATGCGAACATTTACGCGTAGTGTCTTCGACGATCCAACCCGTTCCATTTCACCGGTTTCAAGCACGCGGAGTAGCTTTGCCTGCTGGCGTACTGGAATGTTCGCAATCTCATCCAGAAAGAGTGTGCCGTTGCTGGCCAGCTCGAAGCGGCCAATACGATCGGCGCGCGCATCGGTAAACGCACCTTTCACATGGCCGAACAACTCGCTTTCAAACGTGCCCTCGGGCAAGGCGCCAGTGTTGACAGCGACCAGTGTTCGATCCGCGCGGTTCGAAAGACGATGCAGCGTCTGCGCAACCACCTCTTTGCCGGTGCCGTGTTCACCGGTGATTAGCACGTTGGCATCTGACGGTCCAATTCGAGCCATCGTCTCAACAACGGGACGCATCGACGGAGATGAAGCTATGAAGTTGGGCGCTCCGGGAGCTCGCAGGATTCGATTCTCCGCCTCCAGCCATTGCGCTCGTCGCTGGCTCCGATAGAGTTCCATCTGGGTCCTCAGGACGCTTAGAAGCCTCGCATTTTCCCAGGGCTTCTGAATGAAATCTCCGGCTCCGCGGCGCATCGCTTCGACGGCCAGTTCGATATTCCCCCATGCCGTCATCACCACGATCGGCACTTGCGTATCTATCTCGCGAATCCTTGCCACCAGCTCCAGACCCTCCTGGCCCGAAGTCGTGTCGCGGGTATAGTTCAAATCGACAAGCACACCATCAAAGGTCTCTCGTGCCATCGCCTCCAGGGTCAGGGCCGGTGTCCGTACCATCTCCAGCTCATAACCCTCCGGCTTCAGGAGCAGTTGAATCGCTTCCAGAATGTGTGACTGATCGTCAGCAACAAGAAGCCTGCATGGCCTGTCTTTGGCACCATTGCTTGCATCCGTCCTCGTCACTTCTTCCACCATGGAAGCTCTTCCTCTCACTCTCGGTCGGGGACAATTCCGGTCCTAGCCGATTCTATCGAAATATGGTTCGCATCCAGCGTCGTGCCTACGGAGCGGTCCAGCTCGATCTTCGCTTTTTGAAAAGCAGTCATGGCGGCTACCAGGGCGGACTCTGCCGCTGAGAGGTCTCGTCGTGCGGTCAAAGTTTGATAGTTCGAGCCAGCGCCAAGCTCTTGTTCCTTCGCGGTGATGTCGAAGGTCTTTTGGGCTAGATCTCGAGCTTTTCGAGCTGACTCTACTCGTGCCTTGCTTTGCTCCAAAGCATACTCCGCATTGCGGACCTCGATACGAATCTGCTTCTTCAGCTGCTGCATTCGCAACTCGGCCTGTCTCGTCTCCAACTCTGCGCGGTACTGATCCGATTTCGCCACCCGGTTACGAATGGGAACATTCACTGAAACTCCGACATAGTAATCCGGCGCCGTATTGTTGAAGGCGTTGCTCACAGCTCCATGCCAGTCCGGTGGAGAGGTCGAAGGAACGCCGGCGCTGGGATTGGGCGGTCCGGCCAGACCCGTTCCCCCGTAGTAGGCGGTCAATGCGACCGTGGGTAACAACGCATTTCGTGCTGCACTTCGGCTGATCCGGCGGTTTTCCAGGTCGATATCCGATTCGCTCAGTTCGATCCGGTTCTGGAGTGCCTCCGCGATCCTGTCCTCTGTCGAACTCGTAGTCTGAGTGCCCACACTCGCGATCGAGTCCGTCGGGCGGACGGGCATCGCCTCCAGAATGGGGTCGTCCAGGTTCTTGGTCAGTGCATTCTTGATCAGAAGCTCCTGAAACTGGAGAGCTGTCTTGGCAATCGTCAGATCCTGCTCGCGATTGGCCACCTCCGCCTCGTCTTTCATCACATCCATCGCGGGAATCGCCTGGAGCGCCAGCTGCTTTCGCCCGCTGTCCAGTGTCTGGTTCGCGAAATCCAGGGCGCGGCTCTTCACGCCTTCATCCTCGTAAGCAGCGACGAGATCCCAGTACATGTTTTCTATCTGCGTGATCGTGGTACTCACCTGCAGCCGGAAGGCTTGGTCGGAGATCTTCTGGTTGTTCTTCGCGATCCTTAGATAGCGCAGATTGGGTCCAAAGCCGAAGCCTGCCAGCAGTTGCTGCTGCAACGCAACGTGATAGTAGGTGCTGAGGGTTGGATTCAGATAACTCCGCGGACTGTTTGTCGCGCCCCGATTGTTGTCAAACTCCGCCGAGATCGTCGTGCCGGTTGGAAACGACTGTGAAAAGCTGATATCCCCGTCGGTCGTGTTCTGTTGCAACGTCTGCACGCCGTAGATCGAGATGTTCGACAGGGGCTGAGTGTAATGTTCGTTGTCGAAGGTGCCCTTAAGGATCGGATCATAGGACTGCACCACTGTTCCGGCTCCGAGTGTCGATTGCACTAAACCCGAGGCTCCTGAGCCTGCACCACCCGCGCCGCTGGAGGTTCCGCCAGCTCCTGCCCCGCTTGCTCCTGAACCGAATCCTCCTACACCTCCGCCAGGCGTATTCTGCACAACACCCGTATTCACGCCGCGGAACGATGCTCCGGCGCGGGTGCGCAGGATATCTGCCTCGGCGATAGGTATGTTGTAACGCGCAATCGCAAGATCAAGATTATTCTCAAGCGCCAGTGCAATCGCATCGTTCAGGCTTAGTTCCAGAACTCCATTGCGCACCAGAGAATCAATCTTCCCTGTGTTTGCGAGGTTAGGCTGAGGTACGAGTGTCGCCCGATACGTGTCGATCGGATTATGGGAGTGAGGAATATCCAGGCGCAGCGCTGGCGTCGGAGCCTGTGGGGATTGCACCGTCTGGGACCAGGCCGGCAAAGTAGCCAGCAACGCTGCTGAAGTTGCAAATTGGAGCAGGGAATTCCTCAAGGACGAACCTCCACCGGAATATCGGTCGCCTCGCCCGCAGTATCGGAATGAATCCATCCATCCCTCAGCTCAATTGTGCGAGTACCGTAAGCGGCATTTGCCTCTGAGTGCGTCACCTGAACAATCGTGGTGCCTTCTTCGTTCAACTGCCGGAACATCTCCATAATCTCCTTGGCCTGTTTCGATTGCAGGTTTCCTGTCGGTTCATCAGCCAGCAGCAGAGCAGGTTTATGGATCATCGCGCGCGCGATTCCAACCAGCTGCTGCTGGCCCCCCGAAAGCTGATGCGGATAGAGATCCTTCTTCCCCACGATGTTGAAACGATCGAGAGTGTCGGCCACAAGTCCCTGCCGCTCCTGCCGGGGGATGTCTTTGTAAGACAGCGGAAGGTCGATATTCTCCGCGACCGTAAGATCATCCAGAAGGTGATAGCTCTGGAACACCATGCCGATGCGCCTCCGTGCCAGGTCCGCACGTTGCTTGCGGTTCATGGTGTGGACCTCCGCTTCATCAAACAGGAGCTCCCCGCGCCATTGATCATCCAGCATCCCAAGCACATTCAGCAGCGAAGATTTCCCTGCACCTGAGGGGCCCATCACCGTGATGAACTCCCATGGATGAATCGTCAGGTTCACTCTGCGCAGAACCCAGGTCTCCGTATGTCCTGTCTTATAGCTGCGTTCTACATTCCTCAGTTCGATCATGCTTTTTACCCCGGTCAGGATCGTGTACATGTTTCAGGTGCGTCGAAAAGACAAAGCAAAGGCTCGGCTTCGGGAAGAGCAGTGCACTCCCGTCAAGAAGTCTTTTGTTCTATTCCGTTCGAAGTGCCTTGACTGGATCAGTCGATGCGGCTCGCTGTGCTGGAATCAGCCCCGCAGCGCAAGCCGCGAACGCGAGTACCAGAACCGCAAGCGCAAGCACGGTCGAGTCATGCCCGCTCACGTTATAAAGCTGCGACTGCACCAGTCGAGAACAGATCCACGCGGCGGGTACTCCAATCGCCAATCCAATGCCCGCCTGCAGCATGGCTTCACGAAGCACCATGCCAACTACGCTGCTGCGATTGGCTCCCAGCGCCATACGTACTCCAATCTCCGGTGTGCGCCGCGCTACTGAATAGGCAGTGACACCGTAGAGGCCCACCGACGCCAGCGCAAGCGCAACGATACCGAACATCAGCGTCAGACGGGCGATCAGCCGTTCCTGATTGAACTGTCCGTGTATCTGACCCGCGAAGGTGTCGAAGTTAGTCAGTGTCAAATTCGGATTGATGTTCGCCAGGGTGTGTCGCACCTGAGACTCCAGGCCTTCTACCGAACCCTTAGTCTGAAGCATGATTGCGCCCGCATATAGCGAGCGGGTGTCCCCCTCGGGCTTGGTGTGCGCCAACTGAAGCAACGGCCGGAAGTACATCGCACGCGTCGGCTGCTTCAGATTGTTGTACTTGATGTCTGAGACCACGCCGACGATCTCCCAGTCGCCCGCACTCTCCATACCCGACACTCCGAAGTGAGCGCCGATTGGATTCCCTCCGTTGGGGAAGAACTTCTTGACGAAGGTCTCGTTGACCACAACCACAGGGGTCGAGGTGGCTGTGTCCTGCGGAGTAATGCCGCGCCCGCGAACCACTCGGTGGCCTACGATATCGAAGTACTCCGGCCCCACCCGCAGCCACGAAGCACCGACCTGTGAGTTGGCGCCCGGCTCCGGACGACCCTGGAGAAACACGCCCTCACCCCAGTTGTTTCCTTCAAGCGGTGTGTACAGGGAGAGCGAGACGCGCTCCACGCCGGGCAGCGCGTGCAGGTCATCTGTGATCTTGTCGTAGAGTGCCTGCAACTGCTCCGGCTTGTATCCTGCGTTCTCGGGACTGAAGTGCGCTACAACGCGATTGGCCGTCACGACACCGAAGTCCTGATTCTCCAGTTTGCTCAGGCTCTTGGCCATCAGTCCCGCGCCTACCAGCAGCACCAGCGACAGCGCGGCCTGCAGAATCACAAGGGACTGTTGCACCCAGCCAGAGCGATCGCTCGTAGATCGGTTTGATCCCCTTAGAGCATCGGCAGGTTGCGAGTGCGAAGTCACCCACGCCGGAGCCACGCCAAAGATCAGTCCCGTCAGCAGCGACAATCCGAAGGCGAATCCAAGCACCGGCAGAGCGGGGGTGGCATCGATGGGAAGATTGTGTGCATTCGGAAACGCCATCGACAGAAGGACTCGGGTTCCCCCATAAGCGACTGCGATACCGGCAATACCACCCAGGCACGACAGCACTACGCTTTCTGTCAGCATCTGGCGGATCAGCCGTGACCTCTGCGCTCCAAGCGCCATCCGGATAGAGGTCTCTGTTCTGCGTGCCATACCGCGCACCAGTACAAGATTGGCGATGTTGGCGCATGCAATCAGCAGTACCAGAGCTGAGATCGTAATCAGCATCTTCAGCCCTGCGCCCACCTGCTGCTTCATGTTTTCAATCCCGGCGCCCCCCGGCGTCAACGTGACGTGGGAGTTCGCAAGGTTCTTGGCTTGGTCCTTCTTTTGGTACAGCGGAAGGGTCGCCAGGTAATTCCGCAGCGAGGCACTCATCTCTCCCTGCAGCTTCTTGACATCGGTGCCCGGTTTTACCCTTCCAAGCAGATAAAGCCAGTTTGAGCCTCTAGCATCCTTCAGCAGGGTCGTCGGATGAGCCGGGCCTAACTGCGGCTCCAGCACCATCGGGATGTAAAAGTCCGGAGGTGAATCCGTCATGCGGTCGCCGTAAAAACTCGGCGGCGTGATTCCCAGGATGGATACCGGATAAGTATTCAGCACAAAGGTGCTGCCCACGATCGAAGGATCTTCCCCATAGTCCCGCCGCCAGGTCTGGTAGCTCATCACCACGCCCATCGGAGCTCCGGGCTTGTCGTCCGAAGGCACGATCAGACGTCCGGCGTATGGCTTCAGTCCGAACACCTGGAAGTAGTTCCCAGTGACCATCTCTCCCCGTGAGGGCTTCGGCAGATCTCCTGGACGATTGCTGCGCGCCGTGATGCCTCCCAGGCCATAACCGGCCTGCATGGCAGCAAGATTCTCGAACTCCGGTGTTTGATCGCGCAGATGCTCGTAGAGCTCCCAGGCGAAGATCGAGTAGTTGTTTCCGTCCGGAACACCGCCATTGACGCAGCAATCGTCCTGGTCTCCGACACGCACCAGCATCGCCGGATCGGCGACGGGAAGATTCTTCATCAGGACGGCGTGAACCAGTGTGAAGATGGCGGCGTTGGCTCCGATGCCCAGTGCGAGAGTGATAATCGCAGTCATCGTAAAGCCAGGAGCCTTCCTTAACTGCCGCAGCGCGAATTTAATGTCCTGAATCAGTCGGTTCATTACCTGCTCCTATCTCGTCACATCTCCCGCACAGCTGTTCGTTCACGCCGTTATTCGCGACCTGTGTGTGAACAGCGCGACAACATCCATGTGTGCGTCCTCAAACAGAGCCCTTACGCCGGTCAGGGGAACGCTGACTTCCATATCGAACTGCCGCAAACCTACGATGAGGGTGAAGCCCGGCGTCTTCAGGGGGCATGCTGTATGCGCGCGCATCCGGGTAAACGCATCGCTCGCGCTTGTGAGAGTGCGCTCTTCCCATTCAGCTGGATGGGTATGCCTGTCTGCAGTCACTTTGAGGTGTTCGCCATCCGCTTCGTAGAAGATGGCGCAACGAACTCCTATGCACAGTGCGAGCAGCACCACAAAAGCCGCCGTAAAACCCGGCATCTCTCGCATAATCTGTCGTGCTTCTTCCATCACTTCCCAAATCATGACTATGCCTCCGCCATCAACTGGCTCAGCTCCCCTTCCGCCACTACCTTGCCGTCGAACAGATGGATCTGCCGTTCGGCGTGTGCCGCGAATCGGGGATCGTGTGTCACCATGCAGATTGTCGCGCCCTCATCATGCAGCTCCTTCAGCAGCTTCATGACAGCCTCACCATTCTTAGAGTCAAGGTTTCCCGTAGGCTCGTCCGCCAGGAGGATCGAGGGAGATCCGGCAAGCGCACGCGCTACCGCAACACGCTGCTGCTGACCGCCCGAGAGCTGCGCAGGATAGTGCCGCATCCGGTGCGCCATATTTACTCTCTCCAGCGACTCCTGCACTCTCTTCTTGCGCTCCGCTGCAGGCATACCAGTGCGGTAGGTCAATGGCAGCTCCACGTTCTCGGCGACGCTCAAATCTCCGATCAAGTTGAAGCTCTGAAAGATAAAGCCGATCTCCTGGTTCCGGATTCGCGAGCGGTCGGCGAAGTCCAGGTTGGCGACCTCTTTCCCATTCAGCTGGTAGCGTCCGGCTGTTGGGGTGTCCAGCAGCCCGATAATCGACAGCAGGGTCGACTTGCCGCAGCCCGACGGGCCCGACATCGCAACGTACTCGCCTCTTCTAATCTGCAGGTGTACTCCCGACAACGCATGCGTCTCGATCTCATCGGTGTAGAAGACTTTGGTTAGCTGCTCGATCTCGATAATTGACTCCGCCATTCGCTCTTTCTCCTTTTAGTCTTCGTGTTCTGCGCTGTCTTACTCCAGGCGAATCCTATCCGTGTTATCCCACCGGCTCATGTCCGAAAGTATGACCGTGTCTCCTGGCTGCAATCCTTCAATCACCTGGATCGCATTGACGGAGGCCTTGCCTACCTTCACCGGAACCCTTACTGCAGTCTTGCCGTCCGGGCTTAGCTTGAACAGGCTGATGGTGCTGTTCTCATTGCCGAATGCTGGTCTGCCTACATAAAGCACGTTTGCCATGCGATCCAGATCGATCGTTCCGTCCACGCTCAGGTCGGGCCGGGCTCCCTGGGGCAAAGCGCCATCCAGTTCTACGTCAACCGTCACCGTTCCGTTCACTACGGCGGGATCAATTCGCATAACTTTGCCATCGATTACCCCGTTATGCGTGTCGATCTCGGAAGGCTGACCAATCTGGATGTCCCTGGCCTGGGTCTCGGCGATCTTCAGACTCGCCTTCAACTGGTCCGGCTGCACCACCTTCGCCAATGTGGTTCCGGGAGCCACATGCTCGCCCACCTGATGGGGAAGATCGACGAGAACACCTGTGATCCCGGCCTTCACGCTCAGCGCGTCCTGCTGCTTTTGCTTTAAAGCCAGCATCGCCTCTGCCTGGGCTACTTTGGTCAGCTGTACGGCAACCTGTGTCCCAATCGCCGTTTCGTTGACGGTCAACCGTTCCTTTTCGATCGAATCCCGAGTCGTCAGCTCATCCGCCTTGCCCTTGGACGCGTTATAGGTCAACCCGCTGATCACTCCCAGGTCGTACAACGACTTGTCGGTCTGCGCCTGCAACTTTGCCTGGTTATAGTCGGCTCGGACCGTTGCCGCAGCGGCCTTCTGCGTCATCAGGTCACTTTGCAGCTTCGCCTTGATATTTGTCAGGTCGGTCTGTGCCGCCTTCAACTGCAGCTGTGCATCCAGCAGCTCTTGCTGCACCGTGGGATCGACAAGATCCATCAGCACTGTATTGGGCTCTACGTGCGCGCCCGGGAGAACCCGGATCCGCACGACGGTCGCCTCCGTCTCAGCCGGAATCAGCCGGATCCGATCTTCTCGGGGGATAAGGGATCCTGGGCCCCGAACCTGCCGAAGCAGCGGTCCCTGCTTCACCGTATCGGTCCATACTGTGGCCCGATCAACGGTCGGAGCTGCCGGCTTTAACTTCGAGACAAAAGCTGCCGCTAACAGAAGGGCCGCTACGCCAATCCCGCCGAAGATCCATTGCCGCCGGACCTTCTTTCGTTTGATATCTGGTCGCTGGATGTCCATGACAACACTTCTAATCGCAAGTGATGTGCCAATTCAGCCGACCTGTTTTCAATGGTTTGCGGCTAGAGAGGAGAAGGAGGGTGTCCGCAAACCGAACCCGCTGTCCAGTTCCGGACAGCCACTTCAGGCTTGGAACGAGAGTCTACAGACACAAGCCGTGTCCCGCCGGAGTTAACCCTCTCCGGGTCCAGCCTACTTACTTCTTGGTCCGTGCCTTTTTAGCCGCGGTTGCGATCTCTGGAACCGCGTTTCCCTCAGGTAGAGCCCCCATCGCCTCCGAGATCTGCTGACTCGCCTTTCGCAGAACCTCCACGACCTCAGGCACGCCGATCGTATCCTCGATCCGCTTCACGTATGGAACGGTCAGGCCAGCGATCGCGTTTCCCTGAGAATTGAGCACAGGGAAGCTGATGTTCATAACTCCGGTGACCTCATAGCTGGCCCGGCGTTCATAGCCGCGACCGCGGATCTTCTCCAGATGCTCATCCAGATCGACCGGCTTCTTCTTGTCGGTCTCCCGCATCCACTCCTCGATAGCGCGTTCGCAGGAATCCTTCGTCTGGTGAGCGAGGATGACATGGCCGGTGGCCGCATGCATAAGGTCCACCTTCGAACCGACCTTGACGTAGAACCCTGTGGACTCCGGAGAATCGACCTGCGCCAGGATCACCACATGGCTCCCATCCAGAACACCTAGATGACAAGACTGCCGCAGCTGATAGGAGACCGAATGCATCACCGGCATCGCCTCCGTTACCATGCGCTTGGTCGGCGGGTGCTCCTGCCCAAGCCGGAAGAGACGCAGTGTCAGATGATAGCGATCTTTATTGGCGCTCTGCGCAAGGTAGCCGCGATGCTCCAGGCACAGCAGCATGCGGAAGATCTCCGACATAGTCCTATTAAGACGGCGTGCCACCTCACTGACCGTCATGCCCTCAGGCGTGCTTGCAAACAGCTCAAGAATATCCAGACCTTTTTCAAGGGCCGGCGTGGGATAGTAGCGTTTTCCCTGTGTTTTTGCAGTCACAGTCCGGGGAGCAGTCGATCGCATCTCAGACAAGGTAACAAAAAAGGCCTCTGGCGTCTCGAACCTTTTCGTCGAGAACGCCAGCGGACACAGTCGATCCCTCAGCTAAGGGGTCGTTGCTTCGGTCTCGTAATGCTTGGAGGCTCCCGTGCGCGAGTTCAGGATATCGAAGCTGCCATCGCCCGCGCTTGTCAGCTCCAGGAACCGTCCATCCTCGGCTCCTTGCGGGTTAGCGATATATTGAGGCTCCGTATTGTGCTCCGCACCGCCCTCTTCAGAATAGTGAAGCTGCCACAACGTCTCTATTCCCGGAGCCTTCGCGATCGTGTCCAGAACCGAGGTCGATCCGCCTTTTTTTGCGCCGTTTCCCATGATGGCAACCTTCGCCCCGATCGCGTCGACCAGCGCCGGGCTGGAGCTCTGGTTCGAACCGTGATGCGAGACGATATAGACGTCCACGTGTCCCAGCTTGTTGACAGGGCACACCAGCTGCATCTCTTTGTCCCAGGTCAGATCTCCCAGGTCAAGAAGCTTCAATTTGCCAAAGGTGATCTCAATCCCTACAGAACGGGCGTTCTCCGTCGTGTCGGCAGGCTTGGTCTCTGCTTCTGCGCAGAATGGATTCTCCATAGCCTTCCTATCCAGCGGATGTCGGATCAGGTTGCCATCCGAGCTGACGACGACTGCCTTCATTCCCACGATAGGTAACACGTCTCCCGGTCTGGCCAGAATCCGGCGGACATTCTTCACCGTGCCGGCCTTTACGTAGTTCGCATATCTCTGCTCGGTCGCAGGCTCTGTCTCACGGTTGGGCCCATGATCGATAAAAGCTCCTACCGGAACCTTTTCGAGCAGAGCCGGCACTCCGCCCACATGATCTTCGTGGTAATGCGTAATCAGCACGTAATCGAGCTTGGTGAGTCCGGCATCCTTCATCGCCTCGACGATTCGATCCGCATCCCGTCCTTCATTGCCGCCCCATCCAGCATCCACAAGGAGAGACTGGCCCGCCGGGGTAACAAATAATGTGGACTGTCCTCCTTCCACATCGATGAAATAGACCTTGAGCTTTCCCCCGACTCCCTTGGAACCTTGCCCCCAACAGGAAATACTTAACACAGCCAGGAATCCTGCCGATGCAAACCAATGCTGCCATCTCATCTCTCGATCTTCCTTTCCGCCGTAACCTTCTCTTGAGATCTTGTGCGGGGTCCCTCTCTTGACTCGCTCTTTCTTTGATGCTGCTCAGCTGACGACGTCCTCGCGGCCGCCGACCTCAGTCTTCGAACCAGTACAATTCATCAGATAATTCCATTCCCCTTCCATTTCGTACAGTGTCTTATTCTGTTCCCAGGCAACCACTCGCCCAACCTTTCGGCTGGGACATCCCTTTCAGGTGTCCGGTGGTAACTTCCAGCTCTGCCTGGGCAACCCCTTCAGGTATCATGGTGCGGATGCTGATTCGTACACCGCTGCTCGCCTTTCTGCTCTTCGTAGCGCCTCTTATTTTTGCTCAGCCGTCATCTTCCTCCCGTTGGAGCGAAGATCAGGCCAACGCCTGGTACGCCCGTCAGGCATGGCTCGTGGGAGCCAACTACGTCCCCTCCGACGCCATCAACCAGCTCGAAATGTTTCAGGCGGCGACCTTCGATCCCGCCATCAATGATCGCGAGCTTGGCCTGGCCGAATCCATCGGCATGAACACCATGCGCGTCTTTCTCCAGGACCAGCTCTGGCAACAGGATCCCCAAGGCTTCGTCAAGCGTCTCGATGCCTTCCTCGCTATCGCATCCCGGCATCACATCAAGCCCATTCTGGTTCTCTTCGACTCCTGCTGGGAGTCCAATCCGCATCTCGGTCCTCAGCATCCGCCTATTCCTGGCGTTCACAACTCCGGTTGGGTGCAGAGCCCTGGCGCTCGCGAGCTCTCCGACACTTCCTACGAGCCTCATCTCAAAGAGTACGTCGTCGGCATAGTCTCTGCCTTCGCCAATGACGACCGAGTCCTCGCCTGGGACATCTGGAATGAGCCGGACAACACAAACGGCAGTCGTTTCGACGAGCCCGCAAACAAGGTAGAGCTCGTTGCCGCCATGCTTCCCAGGGCCTTCGAGTGGGCAAGATCAGCTCATCCTTCCCAGCCCCTGACCAGCGGTGTATGGACAGGAAACTGGAGCGACCCCGCGCAGGAGAGCGCCGTCACGAAGATACAGCTGGCCGAAAGCGACGTCATCAGCTTCCATAACTATGGATGGCCCGAGGAGTTCGAAGCGCGGGTTCGTTCTCTCCAGTCGCTCCATCGCCCAATCATCTGCACCGAGTACATGGCACGCGGCAGCGGCAGTACCTTCGACACCATCCTTCCGCTTGCGAAGCAACTCAACGTGGCAGCGATTAACTGGGGATTGGTCGCGGGTAAGACCCAGACCTGGCTCCCGTGGGACTCCTGGCAGCACCCCTATGTTCTCTCGCAACCCACCATCTGGTTCCACGAGGTCTTCCGGCACGACGACACGCCCTACCGTCAGAGAGAAGTTGACCTCATGCGACAACTGACCGGCAGAGGAATTCCGCCAACTGGTTCGACCAACTAAGGCTTCAACGTGCCACGCCAAACTCGCGAGATTTGTGACCAGTAACGGAATATCGCCCGCTTCCGAAGATTAAGCTTGGAGCTGGCATTGTTTCCGCCCGCGGGGTCACTGTAGTCGTCCCTCGCGCTGAAATCGGAACTCTGCCGCCGAAGCTATATCGAACCCCAGGTTCTCTGTCCGCGGAAGTAAGACAGTAAGGTTTCTGCCCAGGAACTGGCACTCGGGTCGGGAAGCTATCTCCTTGGAGGATCTTTGCGATGCGTTCACTGTTCTACAAACAACCGGTTTTAATTTCGCTACTTCTCTTCGCTGCCGTGGTTCATCTGCCTTCGACTCATTCCTGCGAGAACGATCGAACGATGTCCGGTCTACACGATTGCTTCTCGATGACGCACTAAAGCGCACGGGGTTGTTGACGGAAGACCATATCCAAAGGCAGGGAAAGAGGAAACGCAACTGACATTCAAACGTTGGAAGGTCGAAACTCACCAGCCTGTATGGATGCACCCCCTCATCTTCATCGCTGCAGCCACCTCGCTGGGGATGCTCTTTGCGCTGCAGGAATGGATCGGCTCCCGCTTCTGGAACTACCACGTCGATCTCAGCCTCCTGCTTGAGGCTTGGGGTGCGCAGTATTTCCTCTGGGGGGTTCTCTGCTGGATCCTCTGGTGGACGTTGAGATCCCGGATCAACACGGCGAATCTCAAGACCATCCTCATCGTCTTCTTCCCCCTCAGCATCCTTACCAGCGTCCTCGAAGAGACAATCTGGGTCCTGCTCTTTCCCCGTCTACCGATGGGTAGACCACCAATGCCGTTTTGGCAACGGCTGTCGTTTCACCTCGACGCGGAGTTGATCGACTCGCTCGTCCTCTTCTGGTGCGCCTTTTTCCTCTTTCGCGGTCTCGGATACTACCAGCGATATCGAGAGAAAGAGCGCATAGCCTCGCAACTGCAATCGCAACTGGTACAGGCACAAATGCGTGCCCTGCGCATGCAGCTCAACCCTCACTTCCTTTTCAATACGATGAACGGTATCTCCAGCCTCATGAGGATCGATGTCGCAGCGGCTGATCTCATGCTGGAACAACTCAGTCGCCTTTTGCGTATAACGTTGCATCGCGGGGAGTCGCAGTTCATCCCATTAAGCGACGAGATGGAGTTCATCGAGATGTATCTGGCCATGCAGGATCGGAGATTTGCAGGTCGCGTGCTGCAGCAGACGACCATCGACCCTCACGTCCACGATGCAATCGTACCCACTATGATTCTGCAGCCCATCGTCGAAAACGCCTACGCGCACGGCCTCTCGCGGCTCAGTGCAGATGGTGTGCTTTCAATCGATGCTTCGTCTGAAGGATCGTTTCTTCGTCTCAGCGTTACCAACACCGGATTGGGACTCCGAGCCGCACAGAGTACCTCCGGCAACGGTGTTGGGCTGGTCAATGTTCAGGATCGTCTCCGTATGCACTACGGTAACGATCACACTTTCTCCATGTCGGAGCTTGAGGGCAATCTGGTGCAGGTCGTCATCACGCTCCCCCTACGGTTCTCAGAACGTCCAACAGAACAAACGACAGGATACGGTGCGTGATGATTCAGGCTGTTCTCGCAGACGATGAAGTCCTGGCACGGCAAAAGCTTCGGCAACTGCTACGCGAATTTCCAGAGATTGAAGTGGTAGGAGAAGGTGCAACCGCTTCAGAAACCATCGCTCTGGTCCGTGCTACCAAGCCCGACCTCCTCTTTCTCGATGTCCGCATGCCCGATATGGACGGCTTCGACGTCGTCGGCGAGCTTACCGCAGCCGGTGCTCCCGTGATGCCTTCCATCATCTTTACTACCGCGTACGATCGCTATGCTCTAAGGGCTTTCGAGATTCACGCCGTGGACTATCTGCTCAAGCCCTTCACGCTCGAGCGGTTTCGTTCGGCGACCCAACGCGCTCTTGACCACATCAACGCGTCCAGGCAGAACCCTTCCGGAGCTGCGCCCGCCAACTCAAATGGCACGCCTTACACCACGCGCATCGTCTTCAAATCCAAGGGACGCATCCTCTTCCTTCCCGTCTCCGAGATATGTTGGATCGGTGCCGAAGAGAACTATGTCCGCATCTGTACGCAGTCGGAGACGCATCTCCTCCGTGAGACCATGACGCACCTCGAGGAAAAGCTCGATCCCAATACCTTCCTCCGCGTTCATCGTTCCTCGATCGTCAATCTGCAGTACGTCAAAGAGGTTCGCCCCGAGGTCGACGGAGAATACGGTGTCCACCTGCTCAACGGTCAGAAGATTGCCATGAGCCGCACCTACCGTTCCCGCATAAAAAACTGGCTGGAGCGCTAAGCCCCAGCCAGTCTCGATCAACGTTCGAACGGCCTTACTTCTGTGCCATTGCGGTAGACGGAGTCTCCAGCAGCCGATCGACGCAGCCCTCCGGCTTGTTGACCGGATTGCATCGTGCTATCAGACCATCCGGGAATCTCACTACGAACGGTGTCCACTGCGAGGGCTCTCCCGGAGGATAGTCCGTGCTGATCATCTGCGCTCCCGTCGAAAGTGCGAGATCTCGTCGCGTCGTATCGTTCGTGCGTGCCTGCTCGGTTCCTTCATCCGTGCGCGTCCGAACAAGATATCCCTGCTTCACGAGCGCATCAATGGTCTCTTTGGAGCCATCGTTCTGCTCGGTGAACGCAGCATCCGGCTGGCCCGGTTCGGCATTCGTGAAGAACACGCGGCCTTTCAGCGAGGGGTGCCCCTCCGTGTACACGGTCTCGACCTTGCGCTGATCCAGCAGGAAGACTACCTTTCCGCGAGCCTTTGCCAGCGTCGGCCAGCCCCCGGCGGTGATCGCATCATTCAACGTTGCGGCATTACCGCGAACCTCGTCCGGTGAGATGAACTCACCCGGCTTGAAGACCGAGCGAACCTCCGCATCGAGTGCATCAAATACCTGCGAAGTAAACGGTTCGGTCGCGGGCATGTCGGGCCGCGGCTTGCCGCCGTCCTCCTTGGTCTCCACCAGGATGAAGATCGGCAGATGCTGCGGATGCTGCTGCGACCACTCCCGCACGACCGTCATGCACTTGACGAAAGTATGGCAGGTGCTGCGCTCATCCACTCCTTGCACGTGCATCACCTTGAAGCCCGGCTTATCCATCTCGTGGTTCGGGTCAAAGTTGGGATCTGCAGGAAGTCCCGCCTTCACGGCAGCGTCGTCGATAGGAAGATGAGCATACCGGCCGCCCTTCGCATCCGCGAAGACGTCGATCTCGATCTGCCGCACGCCACTGTTCAACTGGTCCGGAAGCGGTGCGTGTCTGTAGTCAAGCGCTCGCAGCGCCTTCGGATTCTTCATCTCCAGGTACTTCCGCTCGCTCGGCGCAAATCCTGCGTGATAGCTGTTGTGCGAGCCGATCACCTGGATCTGATTAATCCTGACTGTCTTGTCCTGCTCAGCCTGCGTCGTCTGCTGTGCCATGCCCGCACTTGTAACTGCAGCAAAAGCGACAAACGCCATCTTTCCCATTGCACTTCGAAACATCCTCTGCTCCTTCGTCTCTGGTTCTGCTTCTCAAAAACAACGGCGCCGTTCGTAAGGACACGGCGCCGATCCACTCTGGAAGGTTACGTCGCTTAGAAGATAATCTTCGCCGCGAGCTGAAGTTGACGAGCCGGGAACGCGCTCGTGATCTGTCCGAAGCTCGACCCTCCAAACGTGCTGTTCGGAGAGCTGTAGTTGACCGTGTTCAGCACGTTGAACGCTTCGGCGCGGAAGTCGAGATTCGAGCTCTCGCTCCACAGCGGGAACGCCTTATGCAGACCAAGATCAGCCTGGTAGAACGCATTCGAACGCTCCGAGTTGCGGCTGACGTTGCCCCAGGGATAGGTCGAAGGGGGTGCCAGGTTGGTGTTGATGAAGTAGTTGTTCAGAGCCGTAGCCGTCTTCACGCGGCCGGACGACGGTCCCTTGATCGCTCCATTGTTGATGCGATTTGGGCGATAGGTGACCAGGTCGGAGACGTAGAGTCCGGACGAGCTCGGGATCGAGTAAGTGATGTTGACCGGAAGTCCGCTGGTCATGGTGTTGATCAGCGTAACCTGCCATCCACCCAGTACCGTGTTCGTCAGCCGTCCCGTGCTTCCTCCCCATCGGCGTCCATGACCGTAGGGCAGGTCGTAGACGACCGAGGCAGTATCTGCCAGCGGCTGATCGTATCCGCCCGGACCGTAGTCATTGCTTGGGTTGGCATAATTTACGCGCGAGTTATCGCCGCTCGAAGTCTCAAGGTGACCCGACGAGATATCGAAGACGCGGCTATAGGTGAACGAGTTCAGGAGATACAGCCCGTGGGTGGCACGCTTCTCCAGCTTGAACTGCAGCGAATTGTAGTTGGCTGAACCGATGCCATAAGCGATCTCGATTCCACCAAAGTTCTTGACCGGCCGGCGCGACTGCAGGTTACCGCAGGTGCCCGAGACGCAGGGAGTTGCCTGGTTGTAATCGGCAAGCGTCTGCAGATGCGTGGACTTGTTGCCAACATACGCGATGTCGGCGACGAAGCCATGACCCAGCTGACGCTGAACCCCAAGCTGATACTGCTGCACGTAGCCTGTCTTGAAGTTGCGTGGAATGTAACGCGACAGGACGTTCAGCGGGTTGAAGTAGGCCGGGCTCGTCAGGTTCTGGGCATAACCCTGCTGGGTCTGACGGAAGCATGCCGACTGCAGCTGCGTGTCGTTAGTGCAAAGGTTCGAGGTCGTGGGTGTGACCTGCGTAATGCTCGCATTCACGACGTCAGGACCGTTGTAGGTCAGGTTGTTTTCGCCGCCGGCCCGGTTCCACTGCGAGTAGACGATGCCGTAGCCTCCACGTATCACGGTATTCTCGTCTGCCGAGTAGGCAAAGCCGAAACGAGGAGCGAAGTTGTTCAGCGGTGTATTGACGAGCGAACGGCTGTAGATGCCTCCGCTACGCGCATGAATCAGTGAGTTGGTGCCTGGGTCGAAGTTCGACAGGCGGTTGTCCTTCTCGTACTGCGGCGTGACAATCTCATACCGAAGGCCGGCGTTGATCGTCAGCTTCGGCGAGATCTTGATGTCATCCTGGAAGTACATGAAGTTGTAACGCTGCCGCAGATGCACAATGGCATAAGTGGTCAGCGAATACTGTGCGCGATTGCCGAAGGCAAAGTCGGCAAGGTTCTGTGCCTGCTGGAGCTGAGCAGCATAACTGGTGGAAGGATCGACGCTGGTTCTATTGCCGGAAGCGATATCACCGTTCTTCGAATAGACGCCGTTATAGTTGTCCTGCCCGTAGCTCGGGTTGAAGTCGTTGACCTCGGTGTTGACGGCCTGGTACTCATAGCCGAACTTCATCGAGTTCTTGCCCTTGATCCACGTGAAGTTCGCCTTCGGATTGTAGATCGTTGGGTTCTGGAACTGCGGATTCGAGCTCTGCGCGCCGAACTGCGAGTAGCCCGTTACCGACTGCGCGTTCAGAGAACGAACAACCAGCGGATCCGTGGGGAGTCCATCGGTGATTCCGTTCTCTGCAAGCAGCGAGGTCTGCCCCTGCCCGATCGGGAACTTGCCGCCAAGATTGCGCGACCATCCAAAGCGAATGTCGAGCAGTTTGTTCGCCGAGATAGTCCAGGTTGCGCCGCCAGCAATATTGCGGTTCTGAATGCTTACATTGCCGTTCGAGTTTCCGCCCGCAGGTCCAGGGATTCCTGGAGGATCGAACAGACTCTGACGGTGCTCGCTGTAACGTCCGAAGATGCTCCAGTGATCGTTGAAAGTGTGATCGACGCGTGCATCGCCCTTATCATCGTTGATGGTTCCGCGCGGCGTAATCGCAAAGTTGCTTGCCAGACGTCCAGGAACATTCGGCTGCGGAAGTGCATCGAGAACCGCACGCGCAAACTGGCTCATATCTGCCCGCGGAATCTGTCCCAGATAGGTCTTACCCGTTATAGGGTTCTTGAGAGGAATCGCGTTCGCCGCATTCGACGGGTCATCGTTGAAGTAGAAGAGTCCATTGCGCTGGTTCGTCGTTGGCAGTGTAGAGGTGGTGTTTGCGTTGTTGAAGATGCGCCGCAGACCTTCATAGTCCGCGAAGAAGAACGTGTGGTCCTTCCAGATTGGTCCGCCAAAGGTTCCGCCAAACTGGTTCTGAATGAACTTCGGCTTCGTTGCTCCCGGAGCCAGGAACGGTCCGATAGCGTTGAACACCGTGTTGCGGTTGTAATCCCACGCACGTCCGTGGAACTGGTTCGTACCGCGGCGAATCGAGGCGTTGATCACCGCACCGGTCGATCGGCCATACTCCGCGCCGTAGTTATTCGTCTCCACCCGGAACTCGCTTACAGCATCCGGCGAGGGAGGAATGTTCTCGTTCGCGAAGCCCTGGTTTGACGTGCCGTAGTTGTTGTTGTCCAGACCGTCCAGTAGGTAGTTGTTGAACGCCGAGCGCTGCCCGTTGATGTTGAACGAACCCTCTCGGCTTGAGGTTCCATTGTTCTCGAGCGCCGACTTGCGTGCGCCCGGAACCAGCAGAACCAGGTCCGCATACGATCGTCCATTCAGCGGGAGATCCTCAACCTGCTTCGTGCCGATCACGGTCGAGTGCGAGCTCGTCTCGGTATCCAGAAGCTGTGCGGCTGAGGTCACCGTGACCTCTTCCGAGACCGATCCTGCCTGCAGTGTCACGTCTACACGCTGACGAGCGTTCGTCTGGACGGCGAAGGGCTCCGTTACCGCCCGGCTAAAGCCCTGTGCTTCGGCCGTGACCTTGTAGCTGCCGATCTGCACGCTGGCAAACTCGTACTTGCCGTCCGAATCCGTCGTTTTCGTCTGCGAGATGCTGGTCGCTGCATTCGTCAGCGTCACCGTGCTGTTGGGAATCGCCGCTCCCGAGCTGTCGTGAACGTAACCAAGCACTGAAGCTGACTCAAACTGTGCCCAGGCCGAGGTGCCGTTCAACATCAAAAGTACTGCTGCCATCAGCGAAAGCCACGCCTTCGCTCTCGTACTCATTCGTCCCGCGCTGGTCTTTTCTTCACAACCGCTGGGAGAGAGTCGAGGCTTCGTCAAAGCAGCAAATCTACTGTCTTTTAGGTTCTTCATGGAATGTGCCTCTCTTGCATGTCTGTAACCCGTTTCGTCTTTGTTCATTTGCAGCTGGACTTCTCTCGTCAGCTCTCTTCTTGCGGGAGCGTCGATCCATACTGGTTTCTGCGGGACCGGCAAAACACTACCCACTGCCGTTGAGCACTGTCAATCGAAATACGTCTACGGTACCGATAACGTAAAATACCTCTTCCGGCGAATTCAATTGACAGAAAACAAGCGAGTTAGCTGGTGATACTGGCCTTTGGTTAGCGAAAACTCACACCCTCGCTGGAGGTAAGAGGATTCGCGAAGATGAGCGTATGAACTGATCATGACGCCCTCATGTAAATTGCTGGTAAATAAGCGGTAACTCTCATCACAAAAACAGAAACCCCGGAGCCTCTTTGGGAGGATCTCCGGGGTCTTTAGAATACCTTCTCGGACAATGTTGCAGATACTGCTTACTTACCAGGCGATCTTTTCCGGGAAAAACTCCGCAAACAGATCGTCATAATAAGGCTTCAACTCTTTTAGATCCGGCTTCGTGTGACCCTTGGAATACAGGTCATACGGGTTGAACTTGTTCACCCAGTGAAGGCTCTCTTTGTCCTTCTCATTCATCAGGTGCTGGTACGCTCCATGGCGGTGCCATGCGTAGAACGAGTGGTAGCGCAGCATCGCCAGCGCCGAATCCGGGAGATAGTTCTTCATCACCTCGTAGATATAACCGTCGTGCCCAAACGACATATGCACGTTGTCCAGGCCGCAGTTCGGCTCATAGATCCCATACTTGGTGCTGTAGATCGGGTGATTGTAGTCGGCATTCGCCTTGAAGTACTCCGGAAACACGATCTGGTCCGAGTACGCGCATCCGACCGGGAAAGTATCTCCCACAACCCCCCACTGCGGCTCGCCATAAAGGCAAAGAACCTTACCCAGGTCGTGGATAAACCCCGTCAGCACAAACCAGCGCGGGTGCCCGTCCGCCCGGATCGCCTCTGACGTCTGCAGCAGATGCTCAATCTGAGTCAGGTCCGTATCCGGATCGCTGTCATCCACCAGCGTGTTCAGAAACTCCGCTGCCTCCCAGAGGGACTTCATTCCCTTGTTCAGGCCGAAGTATTCCTTCTCCTTGCCCATCACATAGTCGAAGCTCTGGTGTGCATGATTCAGCCGATAAAACTCAGCGACACCCGGCGTGGCCGTCTCGTCATATTGACGAAACTCTTCCTGGCTCTTGCCTTCCTTGTAACGCCCCTTCAGAAACTCGTCCCAGTCTTCCATGTCCTTATCGAGCGGGGCATTCGGTGCTATTGTTGTCGCGGCCATCTCATCCTCCAGTCGCTACCTGTCATCAAGTTAGCGCTAACTATAGGATGCGCGCAAGGCAAATGGCAAGCGAAAAATCGACAGACTTTGTTAAAATTTTGCCTCCCGCCCAGACCGCCTGTTAGAAACCCTTCGCCGTTACCAGCGCAGCCCGCTGGCGCTCCAGCTCCTTGCGGAAAGTCGCTTCCCTTTCAGAGACATAGCGCGCATAGCCCGCCGGATCGACAAAGGCGAGCTGGTCTCCGCTCTTCAGCCGGAAATACTTTGCTGGAAGCCCGTAGTAGCCTCCATGGGCTCCCAGGAAGATATCGCAGTGTAGCGATTTGAGCGTCTGGAAGGTCTTCTCGTAGTCCGCTTCAATCCCCGGGTAGCTCGGTTGACCCACCAGCTTGTACCCGCTGTTCACGTTGGGACTCCCCACAATCACCACATCGTAGGTCTTTCCGTTCTCGGTGACCTTCATCGTCCAGGTTGTGCACCCGCGCGTGTGCCCCGCGGTCTTGTGGGCCACCAGCACCGTTCCGCCCAGCTTCACCTCGTCGCCATCGTGCAGCACCCGGTCTACCTTCGCCGGCCTGTAGCTCCAGCCCGCCTCGCGTCCATAGGCGAAGTCCGTCTTTCCGCCGTCTTCAATGACGGGAACATCGGCGTCCATCACCATGTACTTCGCCCGTGTCAGCCGCTTGATGGTGGCGCTTCCGGCCGCGTGGTCCAGGTGCGCATGGCTGATCAGCAGAATCTTCGTATCGCTGAACCTGAATCCCAGCTTCTCTATGCTCTCCTTGATCTGCGGAACCGAGCTCTCCAGATTGCTGTTGATCAGGATGTTACCCTCTGGCGTTACCACCAGGAACGCCGCCAGATCCTTGCCGCCGACGTAATACAGATTCCCCGCGATCTTATGCGGTGGAAAGGTCTCCCTCCACTCAGGATTGTTCTGCGCCTGGCTTCGCCCCGCCGTCAGCAACAGGAACAAAGATAGAAGTACTGGGATCGTCGCTGCTCGCAGCCGGAATACCGTTTTACTCGTCATGCGCAAAGCATCGCACCTCCAGCCGAGGATTTTCTGTTAACTTGTGCCTTCTTGTTATCTCTTTCGATCCCGCAGTCCATCACAATTTTGCCCGCACAACGATGGTTGGAGAAGGGCGTTTATCAGGACTAATCCGAAACTTCCCTATTGCCGGTGATACGTCTATACCCCAACCGAATACCGCGATTATTTTGAATACTGATGCCGATCTGTCAGGTACCACAGGAGGCCCGGCACGCAAAACGATAATTTCTAATGCGGATAGACGACAATTATGTGATGTTAATGACGCATGAAATGGGCCACGACAGTCCGTAAATTTCGCCGCGCAGCCGTAACGATGCTCGGCCTTCTCCTTCTGCTTGGAGCCATCCTCCGTACTCAGTCCTACCTCTTCAGGCGACAGGCCGAGAATCTGATGGCGGATTTCCAAACCTTGAAGCTTCGCCAGACCAAGTGGCCCGAAGCAGCGAGTCTGACTCGTAAATGGGGTACGTACGGGCACTATCAGGGGGACTGCAACACCTCTTTCTGCCGCTACACCATCGATCTCAGGAGTCCCGTAGAGGAAATGGCAGCGCGATATAGACGAGCGTGGGACAATCGCCTGATCTATCCGATTGAATTGAGCCTCTCCAGGCTCTATTGGCTTCTCGGCGGCAGGGATGCGGACTTGAGGGTCACCTTCGTCGTTCAGGACGCCATCGTTTTGCGAAAGAGCGCAGTCTTCATTTATCAGGTCTTCTCTCCTGGTAACTTGAATAACGGATACGCGCTTATCACCACCAGCCGTGCAACGAGCCGCCTAAGCTCGGACGAGTATCTCCTCACCTACAGCGACCAGCTAGCCAAACATCCGTACTATACGTACAACCGTCCCGACGGCTGCAATTGCCAAATGGCACGGGTATCGTTCGTTCCAGATGCTCCCGAGTCGGAGATACGTTGGCTGACTACCTTCAATCTGGCCTGCCTCACGAATTTCATGCCCTGCCACGATCTTGAGGATATCTATCCCGCATCCGAAGGCTGGCATCTCTATGACTGGCATCGCGATGACGGCACTCTTGGAGGCAGGCCAGCGCCCGCAAATCAAGAGAACACCAAGCTGACTGTGCTTCCTGTTGAGTGCCGTGTTCCAATTTTCGCTCGAGCTCGCGAAGCAGATCAGATTTTCAGCGTAACTTCCTTAAAGGAATCTCAGGAGCAGCGACTAATTGAGGTGGATGAGAAAGCCACCGTGCGCCTAGACAGCGTTCTCAAAGGCTCTGCCGAATATAACCCCGGCGAATCGATCGATGTAATAACTAGTACGTTTAGGTACTACGGTCAATTCGAATACGCGCCATTGAAAATTGAGACGCCCCTAACTCCCGGAAAGCATTTTCTGCTTCTCTCGGTACAAGGCGAAAAAAAGCCGGAGCCTCTAAAACTAGAGCGATGCCTCGTCCTCCCCGATACTCCCGAGATTAGAGCAGAACTGCAACGAGGCATCGTACACAACGACCGCATCCGTTATCCAAATCCGAATGCGGGTAACTTTATCCCCGACTAATAAGCGCTACGTCCTCATTGACACCCAGTTCCTGGGAGATTTGCCGAGAGCGGAGTGCATCTGCATGAAGTTGCCGTATCGTAGGCAGTACGGAAGGTTGAAGTTCAAGGATACGTCCCATAAGTCCGCTTATTGGTTGGGAATTAGGAATTAGGACAGTGCTACGAAACGGGACTTCCTAATGTCATCAGTGTGTGTCGGAAGTCGATCGCGGGAAAAATCATCACGAACTCAGCAGTAGCGCGCCTGAGCCAACGGGGTAGCCGCACGGCTCAGGCCCACGACGATCAACTGAAGGGAATGCGAACAACAATTCCAGTGGTGATGCTGTTCTGATTGGCTCTGGGGCCCTCAAGGCGAATAAAGCTGTAATCGATGACGCGCCAATCGATCAGAGGCAGTATGTGGAGGTCAGCTCCGGCGGCCACGCCAGCAGCAAAGCCCCCGCTGTTATAGGTGCCGATACCTCCCGAACCATACTGAACCTTGCCACCGCCAACCATGGCTTCGCCGTAAGGGCGGAGGGGAATGAGAGGCAGATGAAAGACGGCCCGCGGGCCGGCTGTAACGAGGGTCACACCTGTGTTGTCCTTGACTGGCATCACCGTCCCGCGCACATCGATGCCGAAATTGATAACGGGGAACCGCTGGCTGTCGTAGTACGCGCCGAAGGTAGCTCCGTTCAGGCGTGGGGTGTTGGAGGTCGTCAACTTGGAGGTTGTGAAACCACTATAGACGGCAAGCTGGGCGTGGCTGGGGACAGCCGTGGCAATGCCAAACGCCAGGAGGGCGAGCGTAGATCTCAAGTAGGACCTCTGTGAACTTTGGATGAGTCGAGGATATATCCGGACATCCGTCCTGGGGTGTAACACTTGTGGGTTATCCCGTTACACTCGGCGTCCTGTCATTCGTCACAATCTCCCTCGGGAAAAGCCTCTTAGAACACGCATCTATACTCATTTCCTCCTAAACTGGCTGACACCCAAGCACGACAATCAGTCCGCCATTCTTTCGAGGAGGTCCACCCCACATGAATAAAATCTCCCTCAACCTCTCGCTTCTTGCTCTTTGTTCTCTTCCATTCGCTGCCTCCGCTCAGGCACCCGCACCCGAGCCGCCCACCACTCTCAAAGCCGTCCTTCTCGAGCAGCTTCGAACCACGCACAACTCTCAGGACTGGTTCGCCTCCGGAAACACCGCCATCCATGGCATCACCGCCGAGCAGGCCCGTTGGACCGACGGCAAAGGCAACCACTCCGTCGGGCAGCTCACCTATCACCTCGTCTTTTGGAACAAGCGCTCTCTCCTGAAGTTCAAGGGTGAGACGCCCGCAAAATTCAGCGGCAACAACGACGAGACCTTCAACAACTTCACCCCGCAGCAGTGGGACGATCTCGTGAAGCAGTTCGACCAGGGCATGACTGAGTGGGAGAACGCTGTCGAGGCAGCTGACGACGCAACCATCGCCAAAAACGCCTCCCTCATCGCCCACATCGGAACCCACAACGCCTACCACATCGGCCAGATCGTCTTCGTACGCAAAGAGCAGGGCTCCTGGGATCCCGCCAAGGGAGTTAAATAACATCGTTGGCTGATACTTCGTCATTCACAGCCGAATCGACACGATCGTGGTTCTTCGGAAGCTGTCAAGCCCCAAAACAACATAACTCCATGAATCCAAACGGAGATTGAGTGCCGATCAATTCTGGTCCAGGCGTTATCCTTAAAAGATCGGGCAGCAAGCAACGATCATGGATTGCGGGTGCGAAGGGCGCTCCGATTCGGAGTAGGAAGAACACCGAGGTCCGGACCTAAGTGCAATCCATTGAAGATTTTGCACAAAAAGTGGGGGCTACCCCCCGGCGACCGCGCCGATCACGAGCAGGGGCTCCCTCCCGGATGCCACCGCATCCGGCAGAGGAGCCTCCGGCGGCTCGTGCGATAGATCTTGCTCGCAGGCGAAGTACCGAAGGAACGACCTTCGTTCCAGTGTGACGTGATCCCGGATGGTTCCGCAGAGCATCGGATAGGCAGCTTCCACCGCATCCAGCACCGAGCGCTGGGTTACCGTGCCTTCCACGTCGACACCAATCTCCCCCGGAACCCGCGCCAGGGTGCGAAGGTGGGCCGGAAGCAGCACCCGTACCCTCATGCGAGCGTCTGAACCTCGACCGAAAGCACCGCGGGAAGATCGTGAACGATCGACTTCCAGTTCTCGCCCGCATCCGGAGAGACGTAGACCTGGCCTCCGGTCGTCCCGAAGTACACGCCGCACTGGTCGAGCGAATCGACCGCCATCGCATCGCGCAGAACATTGACGTAGCAGTTCTCCTGCGGCAGGCCCTTGGTCAGCGGCTCCCACTCATTGCCTCCGGAGCGGCTGCGATAGACCCGCAGCTTACCGTCGAGAGGGAAGTGCTCGCCGTCGCTCTTGATCGGAACCACGTAGATCGTCTCCGGCTCATGCGCATGCACGTCGATCACAAAGCCGAAGTCCGTCGGAAGATTTCCGCTCACCTCGGTCCAGTGGTCGCCAGCATTGTCCGACCGCATCACGTCCCAGTGCTTCTGCATGAACAGCGTTCCCGGCCGAGACGGATGCATCGCGATGTGATGAACGCAGTGCCCGACCTCCGCCGTCGGATCCGGAATATGCTCGGACCGCAGGCCCTGGTTGATCGCCTTCCAGGTCTCGCCGCCATCGTCGGTGCGAAACGCGCCCGCCGACGAGATGGCGATGTAGATCCGCTTCGCATCGCTCGGGTCCAGGATGATGGTGTGCAGGCACATCCCGCCTGCCCCCGGCTGCCAGTGCGGCCCGGAGCCATGCTTGCGCAGTCCCGGCAGCTCCTGCCAGTTCTGCCCGCCATCGGTGGAACGGAACAGCGCAGCGTCTTCCACTCCGGCGTAGATGGTATCCGGATCGCTAAGCGAAGGTTCCAGATGCCACGCTCGCTTGAACTCCCACGGATGCGGCGTGCCGTCGTACCACTGGTGCGTTCCGGCCACACCTTCGTAGGTGAACTTGTTGCCGACAGGGTTCCACGTTGCGCCCCCGTCGTCGGACCGCTGTATCACCTGGCCAAACCATCCACTGGTCTGGGAGGCATAAATGCGGTTCGGGTCCGCCGGCGACCCTTTGAGGTGATACATCTCCCAGCCGGCGAAGTGAGGTCCATCGACCTTCCAGTTCTCTCGCTTGCCGTCAGACGTAAGGATGAACGCTCCCTTGCGCGTGCCAACCAGAATCCGAACCTTGCTCATCATCCGACTCCTTCGCGTCACGGGCGATCTCGCTTCTCGCCCCTGAGATCTAATTCGAGTGCCAACCTGATGGGTGCCCCGTCGAACCCCGCGCGACCAGCGTGGGCGGGACCAGAATATTCTTTGGCGGCTGTTCCGGGGAAGTGGTCAGCTCCAGCGCCAGCTCACCGGCGATCCGGCCAAGCTCCGGTGTTCCGTGATCGATCGAACTAAGCGGAACCCTGAGGTAGTCGTTATAAGGCATATTGCCGCAGCCGATCACGGCAACGTCCTCAGGAACGCTGAGGCCCGCAGCATGGATGGCCGCAATCGCCCCGATCGCGGTCATATCGTTGTAGCAGAAGACCGCATCCGGACGCTCGGGAAGCGCGAGCAGTTTTTGCATCGCCTCGTAACCTGTCTTATCGCCGCGTTCCTCCATGTGATCGCAGACGACGACGTAATCGTCAGGAACCAGAAGACGATGCTCGGCCATAGCGCTGCGAAAGCCGCGCAACCGGTCGAAGGACGGGCTGGTGTTTCGACCCGCGATGTGCGCGATTCGCGTGCGCCCAATCTCGATCAGATGGTTGGTCGCCATCTCGCCCACCATCAGGTCATCGGACCCCACAAAGTGGGCCGCCAGGTGGGGGAAGTTGCGATCGAACAGAAGATAGGGCGTCCGTTCGTCACCCAGTTCGTAGAAGTTGCGCAGATTCGGCTGACACGACGCGATCAGAAGAACATCGATGCCGCGCCGCAGCAGGGTTCGAATCTCCTGCCGCTCGATCTCCGGATCTTCTTCCGACGATGCCAGGATGACCGCGCGATTGCTCTTGCGCAGCACACCGCTCAAAGACTTTGCGAACTCGGCAAAGAAGGGATGGACGAGATCGGGAACTACAAGGCCTACCGTGTAGGTCTTTCCGCTCGCCAGACCGCGCGCCAGCATGTTGGGCTGATAGTTCAGCTCCTTCATGCGCTTCAGGACGCGCTTCCGCGTCTCCTCTCCAATGTCGCTGTTTCCGCGTAACACCTTCGAGACAGTGACAACGGAGACGCCGAGGTCTCGTGCAATATCCTTCAGCCTGACTGCCATAGCAGCATCATCTTACAGCGAGCCTCCGGATGGAAAGGAAACAAACCTCCCCCGCCTCACTTTAGGAGAAACGCGTCCTGCGCCCGAGCGTCCATCCGCCGATGACCAGGCTGACCGCCAGCACAACGCCAAGTCCTGCAACCCAGCGCCGATCCATCGCGAGCGGTGGAACGATCGCCTTGGTCCCCAGCCAGATAAAGAAGCCGGTCGCCGCGGCCACGATGGCGTAGTCCCACCACCGGCGCCGTTCGTTGCGGCCGCCGAACTCGTCCCCGGCCTGGGCTGCGAGGGTCCGGTTGTAGTCCAGACCGTAGCGTTCGCATTCGCGCAGAACGGCTTCGTTATTTGAGGTCTGCTCCCGCGCAGAGGCGACGGCGGTTCCGATGGCAAGAGCTCCCAGAATCATGATTAGCGAACCTGCAATCACGAGCAGCCGATGGCGATTGTCTGCTCCTGCCAGCTCACCAAAGACTAGAGCTCCCCACGCGAGCCCCCACAGCTGGTTGGTGTTCGAGAGCGGGATTCCGCGTCCGATGCCGAGATACTTTGCCGCGAACTGCTGAAAGAGATCGCCGATTACCCAGACAAATCCGCCGAGAAAGAGCCAGAAGACCAGGCCCGGCTGATGGAACAGCTTGAACGAGGGCGAGTGCAGACCGCCGTCCAGAGCCACTGTCAGCCCAAAGACTGTTCCAAGCTCGCCCACCGTAAATGCCGTCACGAACGACAGCGGATTCATGCCGCTGATATATGCCTTGCGGTAAGGAACGTACATCGTCCCCCACATCAGGCTGGCTCCGGCGGCC
This sequence comes from Edaphobacter sp. HDX4, assembly GCF_036877565.1. Classification (NCBI taxonomy): domain Bacteria; kingdom Pseudomonadati; phylum Acidobacteriota; class Terriglobia; order Terriglobales; family Acidobacteriaceae; genus Edaphobacter; species Edaphobacter sp. HDX4. The sequence goes on along the minus strand of NZ_JAEDXW010000001.1, from coordinate 545,892 downwards.
GCAAGAATTCCGCGCATGGCGTGCTGGCCGGCTGAGGTCTGCCCGTGAATGGTGCTGAAACCGAGCATCACCGCGGCGATCACGATGGCTACGGCTCCCAGCACGACTTTACTGATATTGCCCGCGTTCGCTCCCTCGAGCTCCTTGAAGAGAACGCGTCCCCAGAAGAGGCCGATCAGGGAGTTCGCATTCCAGAGAGGAAAGGCGACCGCAAGCCCAACGTCGCGGATCGCAAAGACGGTAAGGGTATTGGCGACGGCCCAGAGAGCACCGGCGAGCAGGGCCCATACGATCAGGTGCTTCTTCTCCATCAGATCGGTAAAGACGTAGCTGGTTCCCTTGAGAAGGGTTGGGAAGGTCCAGCGCGCCGTGAAGACGCCGGCCACCATGCAAAGAGAGACTGCAAAGGGCGAAAGCCCGGTATTGACCAACTTTGTAGGAGCTTCAGCGGCGCCCAGCCACACACCTGCGGTTAAACCGCAGATGACCCCAAGTCCGTGCAGCGACATGCCGTGCTGCTTTGCTCTTTCAACCACGCTTGCCACCTGGTCTCCTCAAAATCTCAGTGCAGCACTACCAGCAACACGATACCGGCCAGAAGTACAAAAAACGGCACCAGAAAATGGCTGTCAGTCAGGATTGTCTTTGTCGAACGCCCTAATCCCATGATCTTTCCCTATCTCTCCGGATTCCTCACTGAGGTCTACGTAAGCGCTTACGCTCGCGCTTCACCCTATAGACCCGTTCTCGGGACTGTCAACAGGTTTGCGGCTCGGGGCCAGGAGTCGCCTCTGCTCCATCGAAGTCCTCTCCCAGCATCCCACAAAAATTCTTTCCTAACCGGCAGGCTGTTTGCTTGTCTAATGCGCTGAATGGACGTCAACGACCAAGCAATCATCCGGGATGTGCTGGCCGGAGAGAAAGACGCCTATGGCAAGCTAGTCGCGCGCCACAGTCAAAACGTCTTTCGCGTCGCCTTCCGCATTACCGGCGACGAGGCCGATGCCGACGAGGTAGTCCAGGAGGCCTTCCTCCGAGGCTATCAGCGGCTGCAGGGCTTTGAGTCTCGGTCGGAGTTTGGAACCTGGATCTACAGAATCGCAGTGAACTGCGCACTCAATATGGTCAACAAACGCAAATTCGAAACAACCTGCCAGATTGGCGAAGACGGTGACCCGGCAAAGCACGAGGTGCAGGTGGCCGATACCGCAGCCGGTCCGGAGCGAACGCTGCTGAGCCGCGAGATCGAGTCCCTGCAGACCGCTGCGATGGCAGCCCTGACACCCACCGAGCGCACCGCCTTCATCCTTCGGCACATGGAGGACCGCTCCACAACCGAGATCGCAGCCGCGCTCGAGATCGCTCCCAACGCTGCCAAGCAGGCGGTCTTTCGCGCCGTTCAGAAGCTTCGTCGCAGCCTTGCTCCACTCCGGGTGAACCCATGAATCACATCAGCGAAGAACAGTTCATCGACTACTACTACGGCGAAGCCGACTCGCCCGCTGCGATCAGCCAGCACATGGAGGCATGCAGCAACTGTGCGCAGAGTTACGCATCGCTGGTCCGCGACCTGTCCGAGATCGAGCCGGTGGCTGTTCCTCAACGCGATCACGGCTACAGCGAAGAGGTCTGGCAATCAATTCGCGGATCGGTACCTGCATACAGGGCGCCTAGGAATGAATCGCGCTGGGGCTGGCTCAGCCTGAACTGGAGTCTTGCTGCCGCCGCCACAGCCTGTCTCCTCATAGCCGCGGCTTTTTTCGCCGGGCGTCAGTGGGAGCATCGCAATGCAGCGATCGCAACAAACAGCGCCAACGGAGAGCAGGGCAAGCAGCGTGTTGTGCTGCTGGTCCTTGGGGATCACCTGGATCGCTCGGAACGGCTTCTGGTCGAACTGAAGCACGCTGAGCCCTCGACGGAGGCGCCACTGCAGGCGGAGGCACGAGACCTGCTCTCGGCGAATCGCCTGTATCGCGAGAGTGTGAAGCAACAGGAGGATCCTGCGCTCTCATCCGCGCTCGACCATCTGGAGCGCGTACTGATTGAAGTCTCGAACGAGCCTGCCGGCTTGTCGCAGGCAAAGCTCGATGAACTACAGAAAGAGATGAACACCGACGGCCTTCTCTTCGAGGTCCGTGTCCTCCGCTCCCGGGTGCAGGAAGACACAAATCCAAAGAGCAATGGCGCAGCAGCAAGAAAAGGGGTTTCCACGATATGAAAACTACATCGATCTTATCGACCGCACTTCTGGCGTCCATCTTCGCCGCACCCGCAGCCTTTTGCCTTCAGCCTGTCGTCCTAAGCGGGCCTGATCCTCTCATCGAGATGCCTGGAGACGATCAGAGATCCAATGCCTACGCCGACGGCACACGAGCCATCAATGAAGCCCGATGGTCTGACGCGGAGGCGACTTTTACAAAGATTGCCTCGCAGGGCGGAGACCGTGCGGACGCCGCACTCTACTGGACCGCGTATGCGCAGAACAAAGAGGGCCAGCAGGGCAGGGCGCTGGAGACCTGCGCCAATCTTGGCCACAAATACCCGCAGAGCCGATGGATCACCGAATGCGATGCGCTTCGCATTGAGATTCGAGGCCGCAGCGGACAGCCGATCTCTCCGCAATCTACAGGTGACGACGAGCTGAAGCTGCTTGCTCTGAACGCGCTGATGCAGCAGGATGAGGCTCGCGCTATGCCTGCGATTCAACAGATTCTCAACGGCAACGGCTCGGAGAGGCTGAAGGAGCGTGCGCTCTTCGTGCTGGCCAACAGCAACTCGCCCGAGGCGCAGAAGTTGATCGCCGACATCGCTCGCGGTCAGTCGAATCCTGCGCTGCAGATGCGTGCCGTCCGGATGTATGCCGCTATCAAGGGCAAGCAGTCGGTCGCGACCCTGGCCGACGTCTATCAGCACACGGCAGATGAGGCGGTAAAGCGCGCCATCCTGCAGTCGTACCTGATCTCCGGCTCGCAGGACAAGCTGGTGGAGGCCGCACGAGCGGAGCAGAATCCGATGCTCTCGAAGACAGCCATTCAGGAGCTCGGAGCTATGGCTGCTGTCTCGGCACTGACGCAGCTCTACCACGAGACAAAGGACCCGCAGATCAAGTCAGGGATCCTTGGATCGCTGGTGGCTTCAGGACCGAAGGGAATGGAGGCTCTCAGCGAGATTGCAAAGACAGAGCAGGACCCTGAACTTCGCCGCAAGGCAATTCGCAACCTTGGAATCACTGGGGGCGCTTCGGCAGCTCCTCAACTGCTGACGGTTTATCAGAGCAGCTCCGATGCCGAGTCGAAGAAGGCTGCAGTCGATGGCCTCTTCCTCTCCGGGGACGCGCACGACCTGGTGGCCCTGGCGCGCGCGGAAAAAAATCCCGAACTGAAGCAGGCCATCGTCTCGAAGCTGAGCATTATGCACAGCAAGGAAGCCACCGATTACATGATGGAGATCCTCAACAAATAGCAGCGTCCCTGTAAGGAGGGAACGTCCATGAACAGCAATCTCGTTATTGCTCTCGTCCTTAGTGCGTCTGCGATCGCCTTTTCCGGGCAGCAGCCGCGAGTCTCCGACACGCACTTGAACACTGAGTCTGTGGGCTCAGGACTGTCCGCGACGGTGACGCGATTTCAGCACTCCAGCCAGCAGCTTTGGATTGGATATGAGGTGCCGTCTCTTCCGCGAAACCATTCGTCTGCATGTGGCGATTCATCTGGATCCTCGTCTGACGATGGATGCTGCGGTGAAGTTCAGCTCGAGCAATCTCGAGAGGGTATGACAGACGCCGCGCAACAGAAGGAGCCCGGCAGAATGTATGTTCTCCTGCGTCTTGACCACGGCGCTGTCGTCAAGGTGCGAGCGACAAATGCGGGCTGCCGCCTCAACGCTGGTGGTGTTCCCTTTACGTGGCTCACGGGAGTGCAGCCGGAGGACAGCGTTCACTTCCTGGCACAACTCGCCAGCCAGGCCGGGGTGGAGAATCGTGTGATGGAAAGTGCCTTCGCTGCTCTCGCACAGCACGCCACACCGGCGGCGACCACTGAACTTGCGAAGCTGGCGACCTCGTCCGATTCCACCCGGCTGCGCGAGAAGGCGGCCTTCTGGCTTGGAGCAGCGCGTGGTCACGATGGTTTGCTCGCGCTGGAGAAGCTTCTTCGCACCGAACAGGATTCTAAACTTCGCGAAAAGCTCGTCTTCGACGTTTCGATCAACCACGATCCGGCTGCAGCGGATGACCTGCTGGCGCTTGCTAAATCCGACAGCAACCCAGGCGTCCGCAGCCAGGCCATCTTCTGGCTGGCGCAAAAGGCAGGGAAGAAGGCAAGCGCCGCAGTAACCAATGCCATCGAGAACGACCCAGATCAGCAGGTGAAGAAGAAGGCCGTATTTGCGCTCAGTCAACTCCCGAAAGACGAGGGCATCCCACAGCTGATCCATGTCGCGCAGACCAACTCGAATCCGACGGTGCGGAAAGAGGCCTTCTTCTGGCTGGGGCAGTCGGGCGATCCCCGCGCACTTGCTTATCTGGAATCGGTCTTGAAACAGTAGTTTGCGAAATGTAGCGCGGCACACTAACCTCGCCCTCTCACAAGGAGGGCGAAATTGCGTTAGACTCCCTGTGGTTCAGCTTCACCGCTAACCCCGTCGAAATCGACGCCGAACCAGCCCAACAAGGAGCCGCATACGTTGATCGTTCCTCTTCGCCTTCCTGCGCTGCGAACTACGATAAAGGCGCTGTTTGCCATCTCGTTCGTTGCCTCTCCACTTCTTTACGCACAGTCGGCGAAAGAGGTCTCTGAGATACTGCACACGCTGCCGCAGCAGTCGCAGAAGACGATCGAACGTCTGGCCACCTTTGAAAATCTGCCCGGCGATGAGTGGCACTATCACGTCGGCGATCTGGCGCACGGAGAGGATCCTGCGCTCAGCGATGCTTCATGGCCTACAGCGAAGCCGCATAGCAAGGCTCCCACTGAGGCAGTCTGGTATCGCCGCTCGATTGAGGTTCCCAAGACTCTCAACGGGTACGACCTTACCGGCGCGCGCATCTGGTTTCAGTTCCGCGCCAACGCCAACGGCCCCGTCCCGGAGATCATCTACTTCAACGGTCGCCGCGTCGCGCTGGGAGACGATCTCGAGCCCATCGTGCTCTTCGATCAGGCCAAGCCTGGCGACAAGATTCTTGTAGCAGTGAAGCTGCTGCAGACAGTGGACACTAAAAACTTCGCCTCCGCCACCATGCGCATCGAGTTTGCCAAGGGGCGTCCGAATCCGTCCGACCTGCGGCTTGAATTCCTGTCGACTGCCGTTCTTATCCCATCGCTGTCGAAACAGCCGAAGCAGGATATGGCTACGCTCGAGAAGTCCATCGCTACCGTCGATCTGGCTTCGCTCGATGCCAACAATCAGCCCAAGTTTGACGCCTCGCTGAAAGCTGCTGGACAGCAGCTCGAGATCCTCAAGCCGACGCTGCAGCAGGCTACCCTGCATCTTACGGGGAACTCGCACATCGACGCAGCGTGGCTCTGGCCGGTCTCGGAGACGGTCGATGTCGTCAAGCGCACCTTCTCGACCGCGCTGCAGTTGATGAACGAATATCCCGACTACACCTACACTCAGTCGGCCGCTGCATACAACGACTGGATGGCGACGAAGTATCCGGCCATCAACGAAGAGATCAAGAAGCGCATCAAAGAAGGCCGCTGGGAGGTCGTTGGTGGCATGTGGGTTGAGCCCGACCTGAACATGCCCGATGGCGAGTCGCAGGTGCGTTCGCTGCTGATCGGCAAGCGCTGGTACCAGAAGGAGTACGGTGTCGACGTTCGCATCGGCTGGAATCCTGACTCTTTCGGCTACAACTGGCAGCTTCCGCAGATCTATAAGCGCTCGGGCGTCGACTACTTCGTCACCCAGAAGATGACGTGGAACGATACCAACCAGCTTCCCTTCAAGCTCTTCTGGTGGGAGTCTCCGGACGGCAGCAAGGTCCTGACGTACTTTCCGCACGACTATGCGAATAACAATCTGAATCCCGTTCGCCTCTCTGCCGATCTTGCCACTGCTCGACAGCGTGCCCCCGGCATGGAGGAGATGATGGACCTCTACGGCGTAGGCGATCACGGCGGTGGCCCTACGCGCGCCATGCTCGACGAGGGCAATCACTGGGCGAAGGACAACATGATCGTTCCGAAGATGAAGTTCGGAACGGCACAGAGCTATTTCAGCAATGTTGAGACAAAGCTTGCTCCTGAGTCGCAGACCTGGGACTACACCTCGATCGCCAAGGGCTACAAGGCTCCTGCAGCGGATGCTGGAAAGATCAGCATCCCCACCTGGAAAGACGAGATGTACCTTGAATACCATCGCGGCGTCTTCACCACGCAGGCGCAGCACAAGCGCAATATGCGCGAGAGCGAAGAGCAGACGCTCAACGCGGAAAAGTATGCCTCTCTCGCGTGGCTCAATGGAAACGCATATCCCAACGATCAACTGACCGACGCATGGAAGAAGGTCACCTTCAACGACTTCCACGATCTCGCTGCAGGTTCGGGAATCGGCGTCATCTATAAGGAAGCTCAGGCGGAGTTCGATCAGGTGCGGCTGGAGACCAATGAGATCTCATCAAAGTCGCTGCACACGCTGGCCGAGAACATCGACACGAAATCGGCTGGTGATGTTCCCGTACTGATCTTCAACCCGCTTGCCTGGAACCATACCGGCGTGACCACGGTAAATGTGCAGCTTCCCGAGGCTTCAGGTAACGGAGTTTCGTTACTGGATCAACACAACAACGTCGTGCCGACGAGGGTGCTGTCGAAGGACTCTAAGAACGGCACCTACAAGGTGCTGGTTGAGGCGCAGGATGTCCCGTCGCTTGGGTATCAGGTTCTGCATGCTGTTGCTGGAGAGAAACCCTTCAAAACAGACCTGAAGGCCTCTGGCACCACAATGGAGAATAGAAACCTGCGTGTAGAGGTGGATCCCAAGACGGGCTGCATCACCAGTCTTTACGACAAGAAGACAAACTTCGAGTCCATCGCCAGGGGAGCCTGTGGCAATCAGCTTCAGACCTTTGCCGATCTCCCGAAGAACTACGATGCCTGGAATATCGATCCGGGAACGCTCGATCACATGACGCCCATCGAGCAGGTTGACTCCGTTCAGCTGGTGGAGCAAGGGCCGATGCGTGCGGTCATTCGGGTGAGCCGTACATGGCAGCACTCGAAGTTCGTTCAGGACATTCAGCTCTACGCCAATAGCGACACGGTCGATGTGATCAACGATATCGACTGGCACGAGACCCATGTTCTGCTGAAGGCCGCCTTTCCTCTGGCGGCATCCGGTCCGATGGCGACCTATGAGATTCCTTACGGCACCATCGAGCGCCCGACGACTCGCGACAATTCGTGGGAGAAGGCGCGCTTCGAGGTTCCAGCGCTACGCTGGGCAGACCTGGGAGATGCGAACCATGGCTTAAGCCTGCTGAATGAAGCGAAGTATGGTTACGATGCAGTGGGTAATACGCTCCGGCTCACTCTTCTGCGCTCTGCAACCTGGCCTGATCCGGACGCGGATCGCGGACATCAGCACTTCAGCTATGCTCTCTATCCCCACGCCGGAACCTGGAAGCAGGCGATGACCGAGCGCAAGGGTTATGAGTATAACTACGAGCTGCGTGCCCAGCAGGTAGCAGCACACGGTGGCCCGTTGCCGCTCGAGCACTCCTATGCTTCGGTCGCGCCGGACAACGTTGTGCTTACCGCCCTCAAAAAGTCTGAGGATGACAACGCGCTCATCTTCCGTGTCTTTGAGTGGGCAGGCAAGCAAGGCGATGTCACCTTTACCGTTCCGGCAGGAGCCACGGCCGCCACGGAGACCAACCTGATGGAGAAGTCTACGGGGTCAGCTCTCACGGTGTCGGGCGACAAAGTCACCGCGCACATTCTCCCCTACGAGATTCTTTCGGTGCGTGTGGACTACCCACACTCCTCCGGGCAATAAAGCAATTTCAACCGCCAAAGGGTGAGCCGAAGGTCGGCTCGCCCTTTGTTTTTTGTTGCGGCATCGTCACGTAGACTGGCCAGAGGAGAGAACCAGCATGAGTCTTGTACGTAACGAAGATCCGAAGACCTTTACTCCCGAACCCGGTATGCGCCGTCAGGTTCTCGCCAATACTGATCAGCTCATGCTCATTCGACACTTCTTCGATGCAGATTGGGTGGGCGCGCGTCACAGCCATCCGCACCATCAGCTCGTCTATGTCATCAGCGGAGCGATCCGTGTCGATGTTGCAGGCAAGGTCTTCGACGCCCACGCCGGGGACAGCTTTATCGTGGATGGAGGAGTCGAACATCAAGCCTCGGCCCTTGAAGCCTCAGAGGTTCTGGACGTGTTTACTCCGACCCGGGAGGACTACCGCGAACTTCTGAAGCAGTAGTTCCCCGGCTTATGAATTCGGCTGAGTGGAGCGGCGGCTGCTGAAAAAGCGAACGCTGTAGACGGCCAGTCCTGCCAACAGAATCAGACCTGCTGTTCGAATCTCTCGCGAGAAGTTTGGACGCGAGAAGAGAATGAACAGAAATCCGGCGAGCGCCAGAAGCGCGGGGAGTGGATAAAGAGGCATCCGGAATCCTCGTACCTTCCGTTCCCGTCTGTGCTTTGGCATCAGAACCGCGAGCCCTTGTAAAAGGAACTGGAACAGAATGCGAATCACGACAAGCGCCGTGATGACCTCCTGCAGGCGAAAGACGCAGCAGATCATCGTCATCGCACCTAGCGTCAGCAGGGCATGATGCGGCATGCGCAGCTTGGGATGGATCGCTCCGAACCACGAAGGGAAGTTTCCGTCACGCGCAGCGGCAAACGGAATCCTCGATTGCCCCAGCAACAACGCAAACACGGAACAGAGCGCAGCTACGGCAATCAGCAGGACGGTGATGCTCGCCGCTCCGTGGCCGTACAGTCGCTCAATAAAAACGGCCATCGTAAACATCCGCGCGTGGCTGCCATTGTCGTGCATCATCTCGCGCCATGGGAGCACGCCCAGCACGCTGATGTTCATGAGGAGATACAGCGTTCCGACGATCACAACAGAACCGAGCACAGCCCTCGGAATGGTACGCTGTGGATCGCGAACCTCGGCGCCCATAAAGCAGGCGCTGTAATAGCCGCCGTAGTCGTACGCCGCAACCAGCAGCCCGGCTCCCAGGCCCATAAAGAAGGCGTTGTCCAGATGAAAGGCCCCGGCAGGAAAGTCAAAGGCGATCTGCGCGTTGAAGTGGGCGAATCCTGCAAAGATGATAAACACCAGCGTCAGCACGACGGCGATCCCCAACCAGCGAACTATCTTATCGATCGCCACAATGCTGCGGTAAAGAACGATCAATGCGAGCGCGCACGCGCCCATGGCAATCAAGGTCTGTCCGCTCAGAACGATCGGTACGCCGAGGAGTCTCCCGGAAAAAAGCGGGTGCACCGACCTCGGGACAAAAAACGAGATGTATTGCGAAAAGCCAATGCAGCCTGAGGCGATCGACAGAGGTGAGCTGAACAGGATCTGCCAAGCATATAGAAACGATAAGACCCGGCCCAATCTCCGCTCGCCGTACAGATGCTTCAGATAGGCGTAGGAGCCACCTGCTTCTGGATAAGTAGTTCCCAGCTCGCTCCATACCATTCCATCGCACAGCGACAGAGCCGCGCCCAGAATCCATCCCAGCATGGCCTGTGGACCGCCCATCGCAGCCACAATCAACGGAAGCGTGACAAACGGGCCAACGCCCACCATTCCGATGACATTGAGCCCGAGTGCAGAAGACGTTGACAGCCCCCGCTGCAGCTCAGCGGGCTTTTGTTCGGCAGTGAGCGTAGGTCCCGAGCGGTTAGTTTCCATCAGGCTGTCCCGTCAGTCTGTCGCATTCCTCTCTCGTCAACTGGTGTGCTGCAGCAAGCGTACGCTTTCTCTCCTGCAGCCACATCTCGTCGAGTTTAACGGCTGCGCGTGCACGAAGGATCTGAGGCTCCAGTGCCTCCGGCGCCGGTCCCCTGCGATCTTCCTCACCGCGACGAAGTTCCGCGCGCTCAGAGCTCCACGAATCCTGTCATGCGGCAGCGCGTATTTCCCTTGGAGCTCGCGTTCAACGATGGTCGCCATAAGGTCAGCGTTGTAATCTCCATCCAACTCGCGTACCGCGCGGCTGACAATGCTATGGGCTGTGTGGAAGCTCATCCCGGTAGCGCGTACAAGGGTATCGGCCAGCTCGGTGACCGGGAGGAAATTTCCATCGGCAGCCTTAGCCATTCTCTCCGTGTTGAAATCCGCGTCCCCGAGTGCTCCCTGAAGCAGGCGGATACTGCGATCTGCATCGTCAAAGGCGGTGTAGACCAGAGGCTGCAGGTCATCTTCGGCGTCGTTCATATCGGCGAAGGGAGTGTTGTGAAGACTTCCGACAACGCCTTGCGCCTCGAACAGCGCCCGGCTTGCGAGGATCCGAACATGCTCGAGCGGTACCGGATTGCGCTTCTGCGGCATGATGCTCGAGATCTGAACGTACGCATCGCTCAACCGCAGATATCCGAACTCTACGGTGCTCCAAAGCAGAAGGTCCTGGGTAAATCGGCCCATGCTGAGCATTGCCGTTACCAGCACTCCGCAGCACTCGATCAGGTAGTCGACCGAGGCGATCGCCCCGTACGAATTCAACTGCAATCCGTCGAATCCAAGCAGCCGGGCCGTAAACTCCCGATCGATAGGGAAGCCGGTAGTAGTGATCGCGCAGGCGCCAAGTGGATTCCGGTTTACGCGAACATAGCTCTCGCGGACTCTCTCGGTATCGCGCTCCAGGATTTCGATGTAGGCCAACAGGTAATGGCCGAGCGTGGTTGGTTGCGCCGGCTGATTGTGCGTGTATGCCGGCATCAGAGCATCGCGATGCTTCCACGAAAGGTCGAGGAGCAGCTGTCGAAGTCCCAGAAGAGACTCAACGATCTGCAGCAATCGTTCACGCAGCACCATCCGGTACATGGTGAGGTCGATATCGTTGCGGCTGCGCGCGGTGTGCATCTTCCCGGCAACTTCTTCCCCGCAGGCGGCTGCAAACTTCTTCTCAAGATAGAAAAAGAGATCTTCGAAACTGCCGTCATACTCCGCGGCTCGGACCTCGTCGCGGTCCAGATCATCGACAGCGCGTATGCATGCGGCAGCCTCCTGGGCAGGCATGATCCCCTGGCGCGCCAGCATGAGCGTATGGGCGTATTCGATCTCGAGCAGGGGGTCCAGGAAGTATCGTTTTGCATCGGCGAAGACAGGCGCCAGAACGGTATCGCGATAGATAGGAGCCGGAAACTTGGAGCTCTGTCCGGAGCTGTTCATGAATCTTCCTTAAAGCGCATCTGATTTTTGGCAAAAAAATAGATGGCGTAAACCATTATCGGTTTACGCCACCACGATTGACTACCAGCGGGCAGCTATGCCGAACTGAACGATTCGCGCTTCGAGCACTGACCCCCGAACGATCGTCGGAGCACCGATAGGAGTTCCGATCGGCCCAAGCGGAGAGTTCGCCGTCTGCACAACCGTCTGGGTCGGCGAGAGACTCGTGACATTGGTGTGGTTGAAGAGGTTGTTTGCCTCCAGCAGGAACGAAGGCGAGATGCGCTCAAACAGCTTCGGAAAGGTCCTCGTATAGCGTCCGTCGACCTGATAGACACTCGGCGAGCGTAGCGAATTTCTTCCTACGAACAATGGACGGGTCACGCCTGCTACAGACGAATCGCCGTTGAGCGAGACATTGGTAATGATGTTCTGCTGGTCGCCCGAGCTCAGGTTGGTCAGCAGTGCAACCATGTTGTCGTTCGCCAGTGTGTTCCAGAAGCCCTTGCTCAGACTGAACTCCGGCTGAATCACTGCCGTGAGGTTGAACGAATGCGGATGATTGACGATGCTGTTGCTGCGATCGCGCTTCAGGTTGGTGGTGTCCTGGATGCTGAGGTTCTGCTCGAAGGTATCGACCTCAGGCGCATCCGAGATGGTATGCGACCAGGTGTAGTTAGCGTTAAGCTGGATCCCGTGCGACAGGCTGCGAACGTAGCTCACCAGCAACGCGTTGAAGCTCGTGTTGGCTCCTGACTCAACCTGGTTGATCTGATTGAAGCGAGAGTCCAGCCGAGCTGGCCCGAGGATCGGCCGTCCGTCCGCAAGGTGCCCCGTGATGTTCGACGGCGTGGTGAGCGGATTGATGTTGTGCTGGTACATCAGGTTGCGACCGTTCGTCATGATGTAGCCGAGCGTGAAGGTATCGAACCTGCTGAACTCATGCGACAGTTGCGCCGTCGCATTCCACGTGTATTCGTTCTTGAAGTTCGGCGCGACGGTGCTGACATTCTGTGCAGCCGTCGTTCCCTTCGCGGGAATGTTCGGAAATGCCAGTGTTCCGCTGGTTGCGCCAGCGGGCTGCGTGATCGTGAAACTGTTGGTGCGGTTGGAACCATCCAGGTTCAGTGCATTGAACCAGAGATTCGTCGGAGTAGCCTGGTAGAACATACCCGCCGAAACCTTGAGCGCGGTCTGGTTGTCCAGCCGGTAGGAGAATCCCAGCCGTGGAGAGAAGTTTGTGTTTGGCGTGTTGAAGCTGCGGGAGTTCACAAACAGCGCATTGTGGTTTGCCTGTGGTCCCTTGAAGCGATCGTAGCGGACCCCGTAGATCATCGTCAGGCGCGGAGTGACGCGCCAGGTGTCCTGAATATATGCGCCAAAGAACAGCGAGGCATAACCAATTCCATTCACGTCCTGCTGGCTTCGGAACTGGCTGTATCCGTAAGGATTGATTCCATTCTTCGCGTCGAGATACTTCTGGAGCGACGTAAAGGTGTATTCGTTGTAGCTCACAAGACGTTGGCGGTTGATCAGCTGCGCCAGGTTGAAGCCGCCTTTGATAGTGTGGGCGCCACGGATGTAGGTCACGTTGTCGCTTCCGCTCGGAACCTTGTCCGTGTACTGGTCGCCGCCGTTGCTCGATGCGCCGATGTTCGCCACGCCCGAGATCACGATCGCCGGATCTTTTCCGCCCTGGGGCCCGGGAAAGTGCGAGTTGTTGCGGAAGGGCCAGGAGAAGCGAAGCTCATTGAGCAGATGGTCGTTGATCGTCGAGGTCAGTTGCATGCCGATGACATGCGCGCGATCCAAGAAGTCGACTCCCGTGCTTCTTGCGTTCAGACCGCCGACCTGGGTGTTGTACGGGAAGTCGTTCTTGAAGTAGTTGTAACGGATGAACAGGGAGTTCTTCGAGTTTATGGTCCAGTCGCCTCTGCCAAGCACGAAGGTTCCATGCAACAGTCCCGGGGCCGCCGCCACCTGGTCCGCGCTCAGGCCCAGAGCCTGTGCATTCGCCGGTGTGATCGTTACAGGGGCAGGCTGTCCGCGCACGACGTGTTCATAGGATCCGAAGAAGAACAGCCTGTCCTTGATTGCAGGACCACCCATATTGGCCGAGTAATCTTCCAGCTCCAGGTTGGGTTTAGCCTTCGTCTTGTCGGCAAAGAAGGGATAGGCAGTCGCGTCCTGCCAGCGCCGAATCCACTGGAACAGACCGTGATAGTTGTTCGTGCCGCTATTCGAGATTACGTTGTAGACGTTCCCTGAGGTCCAGCCATACTCCGGAGCAAAGCTGTTGGAGACAGTCTGTACTTCCTTGACGAAGATATTGCCGATGGGGAACAGGCGCAGGCCGATGCGGTCGCTCTGTGTATTCGTCATGCCGTCCATCTGGTAGTTGATGCGGTCCAGAAGTCCGTTGGTGTTGATGGTGCGGGGAATCCCAAGTTCCTGATTCGGATGTCCGCTGACCCCCGGCTGAAACAGGATGAAGTTGTAAGGATTGCGTGAGGTGAGCGGAAGATTCTCGACCTCCCGGGAATCCAGAGTGCGCTGAATGTTCAGCGTCGAAGGATCGATCCCAATCGTGGTGGCGGTCACTTCGACCTGCTCGGATGTGCTGCCGATATTCAGCGCACTGTCCAGCACGGCCTCTTTGCCTGCAGTCAGGACAACCTCGTCGTAGTTCGCAGTCGAGAATCCGTCCTTTGCAATCGAGACCTTGTAGTTGCCCAGCGGCAGATTAACCAGAACGTAGTAGCCATCCGTGCCGGTCTGGATCGTTCTGTTGTAGCCGACCGCAGAGTTGGAGATGGTTATATTTGCGCCTGCAATGGAAGCTCCACTGGCATCCGTCACGTGTCCACGTATGGTTCCGTTGATAGACTGCGACTGGCCCCAGGCTGCAGGGGAAGTGATGAGGAGAGGGAGCCCCGCAAGGAGCGCTGCTCCTAGAAGAGAGCTTCGAAAGCTACGAAGGGTCGACAAGGTGTGCCTCCTGGGACTACTAAGCGAATGGTCCAATCTGGAAACTGATCTGGTTATTGCTAAGGTGCCGGTCCTTGGAACGGAAACTTAGTAAAACCTATTTAGGAAGTGTTTAGGTGCCTTCACACTAGTGAAACATTCCTGCACTGTCAATAAAATTGTGGGTCTTTGAAGCTAATCGAGCAGGCGAGCCTCTGAGGCGGTCAGGCTGAGATAGATTGCACCGTGAAGCTGTGCCTGGGTACCGAGGGAGCTCGATCGAATCTGTGGCTTGGCAAATTCGTTGCGAGCCAGCAGCTTCTCGGTGACTCTACAGAGCTCAGGATGCAAGCCGACACCGCCGCCGAGGATCACAACCTCGGGATCGAGCGTCAGAGACATGTCCGTAATGCAATCCGCCAGGATCTGAGCTGAGTACTGCATCACCTGCGAAGCAAGCCGATCCCCGTCTACTGCAAGGTCGAAGATCTCGGTGGCGCGAAGTTTTGCCAGTTCGCTGCTATTTGCATGCCGCTCGCGCGTCAGGATCCTTCTCCACTCCGCTTCGATCCCCAGCCCCCCGATCAATCGCTCCATCTGGCCCGTCGAACTGACCTGCAGGGGTTCACGCGGCTGACCGTTCACCGCTGCATAACCGATCTCGCCTGCGCTCCAGTTAGCCCCATGATGCAGCCGTCCTCGAAGAAAGATTCCCGCGCCGACTCCGGTACCTAAAGCGATGAAGAGAAAATCCTCCACCCCGGCCGCCGATCCTCTCCAGTGCTCGCCTACTGCCGCAAGATTGGTGTCGTTTTCAATCGTCGTGGGAATACCGGTCTCGCGCTCGAGCATGGAGCGCAGGGGCACGTTGTTCCAATCGCGCAGATTCGGTGCCGAAAGGACCGTTCCGGAATTCACGTTGGTCACGCCAGGGGCTCCGACGGTAAGGTCCAGCACCTTCTTGATCGACGTCGACGCATCCTGGCACATCGTCTTGAGGCTTTCATGGATCAGCGTACATACAGCCTTCGGCGTCCTCTGCCGATCCGTGAACTGTGTGGCCCACTGCGTCACGATGCGTCCATTAAGGTCCGCAAGCACCATGCGCAGACGTGTGCCCCCGATATCCACGCCGGCCACAAAGCCTCGATTCGCATTGAAGCGCAACATCTCCGGAGGTCTTCCGCCGCTGGACTCTCCGTCGCCAAGATTTTCAACCAGGTTCAGTGATTCGAGGTGCGCCACAGCGCTTGAGACGGTTGGCGCGCTCAAGCCCGAGAGCCGCACCAGATCTGCTTTGGAACACGGACTATGCTGGCGCAGTAATCGCAGAAGCCCTCGCGCATTTGCCTGCCGGAGGTGCGATGGACGCGATGGCGGGGTCCCGGCCCCTGATGGATATTGGACTGGTGTGGTGGTCTGGAATCGCATGGGTCGTCTGTCGAGACATCATATCCTAAATTTGTTAATAATCTTTACAAAGTTAAAGCTCTCTGATATTCCATTACCAACAACGAAACAATCCTTTCCCAGTGGTCGCAAAGACCAGATACTACTAACAGTCGCATCTCCAGGAGTCCTTCGTTCATGAGATCTGAAGTCCGTCGCGGGGCCGTCGCCACGATCCTCACTCTTTCCTTCTCTCTGCAGGGAGCCGCCGCAGCAGCGCAGCAACCTCAGCCTGCCCCTTATCAATCTGCATACGCTCGTCCACTGCCCGTTGATAGCGGTTCCACAGGTCTCTCGCAGACACTTCAGAAGCTCCACACTCGGGCCTCCCTGGCGATGGTGACGGCACATCCTGACGACGAAGATGGCGGGATGCTGACCTATGAGAGCCGTGGTCAGGGTGTCGATACTACCCTGCTTACGCTGAACCGCGGCGAGGGCGGTCAGAATGTAATGACGGCTGACTACTGGGATCAGCTTGGTACGCTCCGTACACAGGAACTGCTGGCGGCTGGAGACTACTACGGCGTTCACCAGTACTGGACCCGCGTTGCCGACTTCGGTTTCTCGAAGACGATTGAGGAAGCCCTCAAGACCTGGGGAGAGGATCGCGTTCTCTACGATGTCGTTCGCGCGATCCGTATTCAGCGACCTCTGGTCGTGACCAGCGTCTTTGCCGGAAACGTCTCTGACGGACATGGCCATCATCAGGTCGCCGGATATATGGCACAGCGAGTCTATGTCATGGCCGGAGATCCCAAGGTCTTCCCCGACCAGATCAAGGCTGGCCTTCTGCCCTGGTCTCCTCTCAAGGTCTATGCGCGCGTTCCTTTTGCCCGCGTCTCTCCGAAGGGCATCTATGACTACGCCACCGGACACTACGCTCCTGTCCGCTTCCGCAACTATGTGGACAAGACCTGGATCGAGGGAGTTCCTTCCACGACCCTTGAGGTCCCCAGTGGCACCTATAACCCCATGCTCGGTCTCTCCTACATGCAGCTATCCCGCGAGGGCCTGAACGAGCAGAAGACTCAGAATGGCGGCATCGCGGTTCCACTGCCGCATGCCTTTTCCACTCCGTACCATCTTTATGCTTCGCGCGTTTCAGCAGCTGCACATGAGAAGACGTTCTTCGATGGCATTGACGTCACGCTGGCCGGCATCGCAACCTATGCCCCGAAGGACCAGCAGGAAGCCTGGCGTGAAAAGCTGAACGCCCTTAACGCCACAGTTGAATCGGCAACGAAAGAATTCAACGCGGCAAATCCAGCAGGTATCGCACCAACGCTCGCTCAAGGTCTCTCCCAGGTGACCGCCCTGCTGAAGGAGGTCGCCGCCAGCGACCTCCCCGCAGAGGCGCGCTACAACATGACGCATGAGTTGACGATCAAGCAGCGCCAGTTCAATCTCGCGCTGCAGCAATCGCTCGGTCTGGCGCTTCTTGCCAACACCACCGAAGGCTCGGGAGCACAGGGCCACATGGGACCATTCGGCGACATGTCGACTCAGCTGCCAACCTCGCAGACCGTCGTTCCGGGAGAAAAAGTCTCGGTAGCGGTGCACGTCGCCAACCAGGGTTCCGAAGCCGTCTCGCTCACTGCTGTCAATGTTGTGTCCGAAGCAGGGTCGGGCTTTACCGTCACCCCAAAGTCGTCACCGGTCGCTCAGCTCTCCTCTGGAGGAGCCTGCGATCAGACCTTCGATGTCATGGTCCCGCAGACAGCCGAACTCACCAAACCATACTTCAGCAGGCCCAGCCTCGAGCAGTCTTACTACAACATCAACGATCCCCGATATCTCAACCTGCCCACGCGTCCTTACCCGCTGCTTGCGACTGCGACCGTCACCTTTCATGGCGTCGCGATCAACCTTGCCGGTGTCGTTCAGACTGTTCATCGCTTCAATGGAGAAGGCCCGGTCCTCGAGCCTCTGCTGATCGCGCCTGCCATCTCGCTCTCCGTCTCGCCATACGCTGGCGTCGTTTCGCTCAACAGTTCTGGTATCGATCTCCATGTCGAACTACACAGCAGCGTCAAGGGACCTGCGAAGGGAACCATCCGCCTCGATCTCCCGTCCGGCTGGAAGTCCACACCTGAGGTGGCCAACTTTGCCACTCTCCGTGAGGGCGAAGATCAGAACGTAACCTTCCATGTGCAGCCGCAACAGGTCGAGACCAAGCCATACGTCATCACTGCGGTGGCTGAATTCAATGGCGAGAAGTTCACCCAGGGGTTCAAGACCGTCGGCTATCCCGGACTTCGTCCTTATCCGCACTATCGCCCCGCTACGTACAGGACCACCGGCGTGGACGTGAAGACCGCGCCCAGCCTCAACATCGGGTATGTCATGGGCACAGGAGACGATGTTGCCAACTCCCTGGGAGACATCGGCATTCATCCCACGATGCTCTCCGCCGGAGAGATCGCCTCCGGGGATCTCTCAAAGTATGACGCCATCGTTCTGGGCATCCGCGCCTACGCCGCACGCCCCGAGTTGAAGACCTTCAACAACCGCCTGCTGGAGTATGTCCACAACGGTGGAACGGTGGTCGTGCAGTACCAGACGCAGGAGTACGACCACAACTACGGACCCTACCCCCTGACCCTCTCCAGCGATCCCGAGAAGGTCGTGGAAGAGGATAGCAAGGTTCAGATCCTCGCCCCCAACGACCCTGTTCTGAACTGGCCGAACAAGATCACCACGGCTGATTTCGATCACTGGGTCGAGGAGCGCGGACACGGCTATATGCGCAGCTGGGATCCGCACTACATCGCGCTCACCGAGATGCACGACACCGATCAGGATCCCCAGAAGGGCGGCCTGCTTTACGCGCGGTACGGAAAGGGAGCGTACGTCTATCTCTCGTATGCCTTCTTCCGGGAGATGCCCGAGGGAGTTCCCGGCTCCTTCCGTATCATGGCAAACCTCCTCAGCATGGCAAAGAACCCTACCCTCGCGCTTGGCAAGGAAGAGGCTCCCGCAGGTCCCGCAGCAGGGGGAGCCCACTAAGAAAACAGTTCTCCACGGCGGTGCGGGGAGCATTCCCTTGCACCGCTTTTTTTGGTGAGTAGCATTTACTGTGATTCCACTGATCGACCCCTCAGCATTCGCTCTACTCCTGCGCTCCGCCTGAGGCCTGCTGATCCAGGTGAAGGATGGCGCCGTGTGTTCGAAGGCGTCTCTGCAGTGTAGGGACGTCGATCTTCTGTACAGATTCATCGCCGGAGATCGCAAGTGCGGCCGCCACACCAGCCGCTTGTCCGATGATCATGTACTGCGGTTCCATCCGGACAGAAGAATAGGCGACGTGCGACGCCGACAGACACACCGGCACCAGCAGGTTGTCCGCCTCCGCCGGTTTTGGCAGGATGGCGCGGAAGGATATCTCATACGGTTGTACCGGGACCTGCACATCGCCCTCGTTGCGAACCGATCCGTCAGGCATGGCCACTCGTTGAATATTGTGGGAGTCGCTGTTGTAGGAACCCATGCCGATCGAGTCCGACTTCGTTCGATCCGTCTGTAGATCTGACTGCTTCATCACATACTCGCCCACCATCCGTCGACCCTCGCGTATGTACAGTTGATTCGGCCAGTGGTCCGTATCAGCAAACTCGTCCTTGGCCCGGCCCCACGTGTTGACCTCTGCCCGCAGAGACGAAGGAACCTGCGAATCCTGAGAGAGGAACCACAAAAAGGACTCCGTATAGAGCAGATGTTCCTTCCAGATTCGTTGCCGCTCGCTATAGCTCGCATCCGGATACGCCCAGCTCTTCCCGATATAGTCCGTCGAGAACGGCCCATTATTGTTGAAGTCTGCTTTCCCCGCGGGAATCGCCACCGGATTCATCACATCCTGCATGCCCGGCAGGCGATGCATGTGCTGCTCAAAGCTTTTGAGATATCTCGCCAGCAGGGCGAATCTCGATGCATCGTATCCCTCAGGCTTCGTCCACGGCAGCCGATTGGCTGGGTCTTTCGTCAGAATCAGCCGGAAGTTATAGGACTGAACCTTCTTGTCACCCTCTCCATTCGCTCCCATCGGTCCGGGATCGACATACGGCAGCAGGTGATGCTGATCGTCATAGGCCGAAACCTTCCACTGGAACTGATGTTTCGGCGTGTCGACACGCACCCCGGCCAGATCCTCTCCGTAAACCTTCGTCGACTCCCGGCCCACCGTGTAGCTGATCTTTGACTGTGCCATCAGATCGCCTTCATAGGTACAGTCGGCAAACACCTTCGCTCGCCACGTCTTTCCGTCCTCTGTTGTCACGGCCACGACATGCGTTCCCGTCTTCGTTATACCGTGCGATTCCTGCAGTCGCTCATGAAAGTGGACCTCGACTCCTGCCTTCTTCAGCCACGCAGTAAAGATTGCCTCGTCCACGTGCGGCTCCGACAGCCAGTCGGAGCGCTTGAGAAGATCATGAACTCCATAGTGCGCGGCGGCTTCCCGATAGAAGTCGCGAGCGTAGCCTCCGATGATCTGGAAGTGTGCGGTGTCCGTCGCCGACAGGCCCCCTGTCACCATGCCACCCAGATGACTTCCAGGTTCCAGCAAAATAACGTGCAATCCCTCCCGTGCAGCGGAGTACGCCGTCATCACGCCTGAGGCAGTTCCCCCATAGACAATCAGATCGGCCTGCGCCCGCCTCGGTTGAGGAGCCGCGTAGATCGGAGCCGATACAAAAGTGAGTGCGAAGATACCGACGAACGAGCGGAAAATTTTCATGTTGGAAGATATTGTCACGTTCGCTCAGCCTTCGCACGTTTTCCGGCGGTATGGACTGGCTGCTACATCGAACTTTGAAGGCTCGCGTCACATTGCCTCGACCAAGCCAAAGACCGGCGGCTATCTCTCGATCGAGAGACTCAACGTCGATTCTCGCTCAGTCCCATCTCCGAATCGCTTCTCGTCACCGCATCTTCGCCATAGACGTAGAGCCCATTCCGGCCGCCTTCCTTCACCTTGTACATCGCAGCATCGGCATTTCTGAAGAGGTCGTCCTCTCCGTCGGCATAGTCGGGGAAGGTGCAGACGCCCACGCTTAACGTAATTTTGACATCATGATCGTCCAGCGGGATAGGCTCGGATGCTCTCTTCGCAATCAGCAGGCCGCAGTGCCTCACGTCTTCCATGCTCTTGAAATCGGGCATCACGATCACGAACTCATCCCCGCCCATGCGGGCTACGGTATCGGTCTCGCGGATGACGGAGATCAGCCGTTTTCCTGCGGCTACCAGCAACTTGTCTCCGGCTGCATGTCCAAGGGTGTCGTTTACCTGCTTGAAGTGGTCGATGTCGACGACAAAGAGAGCGACCCGATGCTTGTAGCGTCGGGCCCGAAGGATGGCCTGGTGCAGCCGATCCTGGAATAAGGTGCGGTTCGCCAGGCCGGTGAGCTGATCATAGTGGGCAAGGTATTGCACATGCTCCGCCATCCGTCTGCTCTCCGTGATATCGCGACTGGTCACCGCGATTCCATCGCCCAGCTTGACCACTTGAATGTTCAGCCAGGTAGCCGTGATGCGTTCGTCATCGATATAGACTTCACAGGTCAGCGGTTCACCCGTCTGAACCACCTCGCGGTATCGTTCGATGAGGTTCGAGGCAAGCATGTAAGGCCGAACCTCGGTCAAAATCTTGCCCAGGAGCACCTCCCGGGACACCTTCAGTCTGCGTTCTGCGGCAGGATTGATATAGCCGAACCGAAAATCGGTGATCTTTCCGGAGCCGTCCGAAACTCCTTCAAAGATGTAAAAGTCATCCAGACTGCTCTCCATCGCGGCCAGAAATCTCGCCTGCTCATGCAGGGCAAGTCCAAGAGTCTTTTTCACACCTCGGATATGGGGAAAAGCCGCGGCAGCTCCTCCAGCCACAATCAGCGCACTCACAACCTGGATCCAGACAAGTTCCTGGATCGACGGGTGTAGAAAAAAAAGACCCAGTACCACTACCGTGAGACGTTCGACAGCAAAAAACACGACCAGCAGAAGCAGCACCGCCCGTAAAACAACATGGGGCAGGCGATCCTCCAGCACCTGCATCATCCGCCACATCATCATCAGGCAGGGGATGCAGATCAGCCAGGCTGTCGTCTCGATCAGGGCGGCTGAGATGCCCATATCCATGTGCAAGGGCTGTATGGAACCCGCTACGGGATAGAAGAGCAGAACGAACGTCGCAAGGGCGAACAGAGACAGGTACCCTCCAAGCCCGGCCCGTCGGGATATGGGGGATATCTCCCTGACAGACCAGCTCCCTCCGCGAAGCAGCGTTCCGCGGGCGGCAACTCTTCCAACGAAGAGCCCACACCATCGGCCCCACTCTGGAAGCCAGCCTGCACTTAGCCGTGGAGCGCGTTCATGAGGCTCCGTATCGATGCTCCGCATTCCTATCCCATCACTTGCAGAGTAGTTGAGATGCCCACCATCATCATCTATCGGCTGATTCTGGCGCCCCCGTGAGCGCCCGTCTCCGATGTTGATGGCGTTTTACTCTACTGAAAGTTCCCTTGCAAGGCTTTTGTGCTTGTTGTATCGCTTTCGGGGTACAGTCTCAATCACTCGATTTGGGCATATCGCTGTTCAGCCTTCGCTTATACCTGCTGGGATCTCCTCATTAAATTATGATCAAAGTTCTCACACAGGAGCCGCACCGGTAGATGCGCCGCTGACCCGGTAAACTGGTATCGAGGTATAGACCACGAAAATGGATGTTTCTACTCGCACGTTTCCACATGCCATGCTGCGCGAGATATTTGAGCAGCCCAAAGCCATCAATGAGACTCTCTCCGCCTATGCGGATGGCATAAGTCTTCGGGAAGAGGTCTTCGCCGCTGCTCGTCAGGCCCTTGTGGGCCGGGACAGCATCCTTATCGCTGCTTCAGGATCGAGTCGCCACGCCGGACTTGCAGGTGAGATTCTCTTCGAAGACATGGCTGGAATCGCCGTCGATGTCGAATACGCGAGTGAGTACATCTACCGTTCGACCCAGACCCTCCACAATCCCTGCTTCCTCGTCATCTCCCAGTCCGGCGAAACCGCCGATACCTCCGAGGCGCTTCGCGAAGCTGTCGCCCGTGGCAGCTCGACCATTGCCATCACCAACAAGGCTGAGTCATCCATGGCAAAGCTCGCAGGCTGCTCTTTGCCGACCCTCGCCGGCGTAGAGCGCGCCGTCCCTGCCACCAAAAGTTTCACCACGCAGCTCGCAGTCATCTCTCTGCTGGCGCTCTACACCGCCCGCATTCGCGGCTGTATGACCCGCGCCGTGGTCGAATCTCATCTCGAACGCCTCTTCGCCGTTCCTGCTGCCATGGAAGCGGCCCTTCCGCGCTGGCAACAGAAGGTCTCAGAGATCGCCACCGCTCTCAAAGATGCCGAGACCTTTCTCTTCCTGGGTCGCGGGGTCCACTATCCCATCGCTCGCGAAGGTGCCCTCAAGCTCAAGGAGTCCGCCTACATCCAGGCCGAAGGCTACCCCACCGGCGAACTCAAGCATGGACCCAACGCGCTGGTTAACCGCAACAATCCTCTTATCGTTCTTGCCACTTGCGATCCCAACGCGCCGGACTCGGTGCTTCGTTATGAGAAGGCGGTTAACCTCGTCCGCGATATGCGCAAGCAGGGAGCCCAGATCGTCTCCATTGTTACCCAGGGCGACACCAGCATCTCGGAGCTGAGCGACCACGTCATCGAGGTTCCTCCGGCGGCGGAGTATATCGCTCCCCTGTACGAGGTCGTTCCGCTCCAGCTTCTTGCATACTTCATGGCGATCGGGCGTGGAATCGATGTCGACAACCCCCGCAATCTCGTCAAGGCTGTGGTTCAGGAGTAGCCGGACGGATCTGTCAAGTCGTGCCCGGAGTCAAGTTATTGCATCCACAATAGATACGACTGCCGAGGAGTTATCCGAAGTTGATAAAATAGAATCTGTGGAATAGAAGGCTCTCTCCGGGGAGCTTTTCTGTTTCGGGAGACATTCGCCCCGGGGGACCAGGCACCCTGACTTGCAGATCCCGTATGCTGGTCCAGACCTAAGTCTTTATTTGTGAAGATTTTGCGCAAAATAGGCGGGGGGGGACCCTAGCTGACGCTCAGCCCCCGTATCACCGCTGCAGCCAGCATCGCGCCGATCACCGGGCCGGCTACCGGAACCCAGGCATAGGCCCAGCCCGAGCTGCCCTTTCCCGCAATCGGCAGCAGAGCGTGGGCCAGACGTGGTCCCAGGTCACGAGCCGGATTGATGGCGTAACCGGTTGTTCCTCCCAGCGAAAGGCCGATCCCCCACACCAAGGCGCCCACCAGCATCGGACCCAGGCCGGGTGCGACACCCGCCGGAGCGATCCGTTTGGAGAACAGGGCCGTCGCCACCAGCACCAGAACGAAGGTTCCGATAATCTCGCTCAGCAGATTCCAGCCCGGCGAGTAGACTGCGGGTGCCGTAGCAAAGCAGGCGAACTTCGCCTCCGCATCCTCAGTCAGCTGCCAGTGCGGCTTATAGTGCAGCCACACGACCGCAGCGCCGCAAAGCGCTCCCAATATCTGCGCCGGAATGTACGTCAGCAGACGCTCCGCGTGCCCGGTCATCATGACGGAGGCAACGGTAAACGCGGGGTTCAGGTGACCATCGGTATCGCCGAGAGCGGCGCTTACAGCCACGCCTGCAAACACAGCGACCGCCCAGCCCGCTGTGATCGAGATCCAACCGGCATTCTGCGCCTTGGATCGGTTCAGGAGAGCTCCCGCCACGACGCCGTTGCCCAGGACAATCAGGACGAAGGTCCCGAAGAACTCACCAATTACAGCTGACCAGCCACCACCCATTATTCGCCCTCATAGATATAGCCAGCCGCCACCGTCCGAAAAGTCTCAAGATCGCGAGTCTTCCAATCTTCACTGCGACCCAGCTCCCGGGCAAGCACATCGGCGACTCTGGGCGCAGCTTCCAACGCCGCCCTCGCATCCAGAAACAGAGCGCGCGTTCGCCGTGCCAGCACGTCCTCGACGGTGCGCGCCATCTCGTATCGCGCAGCCCACACGACCTCGCGCAGCTTGTAAGGAAGCCGAGGATGCAGTGGGGCATCCAGCGCAGGATCCTTCACCGACAGCTGCTCGAGCGCGGGGAGATCAGACCCATAGACCCGTTCCGACTCCGCGGCGGGAAGATCGCGACTCCAGCCATGCAGCCGGAGAGATTTCGTCCGCGACTCTTCCTTCCGCAACCCTCCTGCCTCGGCGGCATGATCGATCGCGTCCTCGCCCATCTTTCGGTAGGTTGTCCACTTGCCGCCCGTGACGGTCACCAACCCGGAGGGCCGGACCAGGATGGTGTGATCGCGCGAAAGCTTTGAGGTTGAGCCTCCGCCCTTTCGCACCAGCGGGCGCAGGCCCGACCACATGCTCAAAATCTCATCTGGCTTCGGGCGCCGTCCCAGATATCGACCGATGTGTTCCAGAAGAAAGCTGCGCTCTGAAGCCATCGCTCTCGGCTCCAGCATCGCACCCTTGACGGCTTCATCTGTCGTTCCCACGACGGTCGCGCCATGCCACGGAATCGCAAAGAGCACCCTTCCATCCGACGTCTTGGGGATCATCATGGCGCACGAGGTCGGCAGGAAAGTTCCCGGCAGGACGAAGTGGCTTCCTTGGCTTACTGACAGCAGGCTCTCCCGGTCTCCGTCCATCGCGAGTACCTGCTCTGTGAACACGCCCGTCGCATTGATGACGACTTTAGCCTGCAGCTCGAAGCTGGCATCGGTCTCCAGGTCGTGAGCCTTGACGCCCAGCACCTTGCCGTTCTGTTCGATCAGACCCCTTGCTTCGACGTAATTGATGGCTGTGCCCCCCAACGCCTCGAACGTCCGCATCAGCGAGATCGCATATCTCGCATCATCGAACTGGCCATCGTGGTAAAGTACGCCTCCTCGCAATCCCTCTTCGCGGACTCCAGGCAGCATGGCCACAGTATCCCGCTTCGACAACATGCGGGACGGACCAAAAGAAAACTTGCCCGAAAGCCACTCATATACCTTAAGGCCGAAGCCGTAGTAGGGAAGTCCGAACGTCCCATAGATGGGAACGACGAACGAGAGGTCGTGAACAAGATGCGGAGCATTCTCGAGCATCAGGCCGCGCTCACGCAGGGCATCCATCACCAGCGTGATGTTCATCTGCTCCAGGTATCGCACGCCTCCGTGCACAAGCTTGGTGCTCCGGCTGGAGGTTCCCTTAGCGAAGTCGGCCCGTTCAAGCAGAACGGTCTTATAGCCCCTGGAAGCAGCCTCGACTGCGGCTCCCAGCCCTGTGGCTCCGCCGCCGATGACGAGCACATCCCATTGCAGCTGCTCGCCAAGTCTGCGCAAAATTCCGGCGCGATCACTCAACCTGCGCTCTCCTCCTCGCGTGTCCAGTCCCTTGCGCGTTCCAAGGCTCGTCTCCAGACCGCGCGCACCTTCCTGCGTCCTTCCGCGTCAATGGCGGGACGGAAGATGCGGTCCATCTGCCACTGACTCGCGATGGCTTCCTTATCAGGCCAGTATCCCACGGCCAGTCCGGCAAGATATGCCGCGCCCAGTACCGTTGCCTCCGCGTTCTTCGGGCGCACCACTTCAATGCCCAGAACATCGGCCTGAATCTGCATCAAGAGGTTATTGGCAGCCGCTCCACCATCCACGCGAAGCTGGGCCAACGGAAGACCGGAGTCCGCCTGCATCGCCTCCAGAACATCCGTCGCCTGTAACGCGATCCCTTCCAGCGCAGCCCGCGCAATGTGGGCGCGGGAGCTTCCCCGTGTCAGCCCGACGATGGTTCCTCTGGCGTGTTGATCCCAGTGTGGAGCTCCCAATCCGGCGAACGCCGGCACCACCATCACTCCGTCTGCGCTGTTCACGGAGGCTGCCAGCGCCTCTATCTCTGCCGAGGTACGAATCATCTGCAGGTCGTCGCGCAGCCACTGCACGACAGCGCCAGCCATCAACATGCTTCCTTCGAAGGCGTATTCGACCTGATCTCCGATCTTCCAGGCCACCGTGGTCAGCAGCCTGTGCTTTGAGGCGATGGGCTCCGAGCCGATGTTCAGCAGCATGAAAGCGCCCGTCCCATAGGTACACTTCGCCATTCCCGGCCTGGTGCACATCTGCCCGAACAGCGCCGCCTGCTGATCGCCTGCGATTCCGGCGATGGGAATTCCTTCGAGCAAGCCGGTAGTCGTTGCACATTCGCCGCTCGATGCAACGACTTCAGGGAGCATGGAGCGCGGCACCTCCAGCAGTCGCAGGAGGTCATCGTCCCAATCCATGGTGTGGATGTTGAAGAGCATGGTCCGGGATGCGTTCGTCACGTCCGTGACATGCCGTGCACCCTTGGTCATCTTCCAGATCAGCCAGCTGTCCACTGTGCCGAACGCCAGTCGGCCTGCCTCAGCCTTTGTTCTCGTCTCTACAACGTTCTCAAGAATCCATCGGATCTTGCTGCCCGAAAAGTATGCGTCGGGAATGAGCCCGGTCTTTGCCTGGATTGCCTCCCCTTCGCTCCGGCGCAGTGACTCACAGAACTCCGCGGTGCGGCGGTCCTGCCACACGATCCCGTTGTAGACCGGCTCGCCGGTCCCACGATCCCAGACGATCGTAGTCTCGCGCTGGTTCGTAATTCCGATTGCGGCTATATCGCGTTCCGTCAGGTCCGCCTTCGCGAGGGCCGCGGTCGCCACTCCGCTCTGCGACGACCAGATCTCAGTAGGGGAGTGCTCGACCCATCCGGGATGAGGAAAGATCTGGCGAAAGGGCGTTTGAGCGATCGCGCGAACGGATCCCGCGCTATCGACGATCATCGCCCGTGAACTCGTCGTCCCCTGATCCAGGGCCAGGATGAACTTTTGTGCAGCCAAGCCGCCTCCTTGCTTCCCAACCAGCCTTCTGGCCGTCATGAAGCCACGAGCCAATGTATAAGATTAGCGCTAACTTTGTGCCGAAAAGCAGCTGTTTCCCTCCTCGCGAGCAGGACGAATACAGAAAGGTATCGCCGGTGGAAAGGCATTGGAGAGGGATGATCTCACCTTACGAAAGAACACAAGCGTGGTAGGACCAATTTCGAGTATGATTCCCCCTAACATTCAGCAACAGGAAGAGGATTCATGAATCGTCGAAGCATCTCGTTTACCGCACTGCTTCTCGCCGCGTCATTGCCGGCGGCCGCGAAGGTCTGCCGGGTTGAGGCCTACGGTGCGAAAGCGGACGCAACCACCAAAAACACCAGGGCGATCCAGGCTGCTATCGATGACTGCGCCAAGGCAGGTGGAGGAACTGTCGAGCTTGCCGGTGGCGTCTTTGTGTCTGGGCCTATCGTGCTTAAGAGCAATGTGAGCCTCGACCTTGCCAAAGGGACGACTCTGCTTGGCTCTCCAGACCACGCAGATTATCCCGCCAAGAGCGAGTTCCGTGCACCGGGAACCCAGTCTCTCGTCAGCGCCACCAACGCGCAGAACGTTGCCATCACCGGCTCGGGCACAATCGACGGAAATGGAGAGAGCTGGTGGGTCGAGGCCCGGTCCACTCGTAACGCCGGCGTAGTGGGTGCGGTTCAGTTCCGCCCCCGCCTTGTGGTCTTCGATCACTGCAAGCATGTGCGGATCGAAGGAGTAACCATCCAGAACTCGCCGAGCTGGCAGGTGGTACCGTACTACACCGACGACACGGTCATCCGAAACGTTCGCATCCTTGCGCCGCAACACTCGCCCAACACGGACGCTATCGATCCCTTCAGCTCTTCCAACATGATCATCGACCACGTCTACGCCGATGTTGGTGACGACAATATCGCGATCAAGAGCGGCATCATCAACTCACCCGGGCCGGACGAACCAAGCAAAAATATCGTCATCACCGACTGCGACTTCATGCATGGGCACGGTCTCTCGATCGGCTCCGAGATCGCCGGAGGAGCGAACAACATCCATGCTGAACGCATCCACTTCAAGGGAACGGATCAGGGAATCCGCATCAAGGCTAATCGTGACCGCGGAAACCAGGTCTACAACATCTCTTTCAAAGACATCACGATGGAAGAGGTAAAGACCTCGATCCTTATCAGCGAGTACTACCCGAAGGTTCTTCCCCAGGGAGATGTGGCAGCCGCTCCGGTCACACGCCTTACGCCCTTCTTCCATGACATCACCATCGAGAACGTCAACTCGGTAAAGGGAGAAACCGCAGGCGTGATCGTCGGTCTGCCTGAATCGCCCGTGAAGAACGTGGTGCTGAAGAACATCAACATCTCTGCCGAGAAAGGCATGACGATCGCCTACGCCGATGTAAAGGGTTTCGGTGTCCACGTTGTCTCCGCTACGGGAGAGCCGATGACGGTGGCTCCTTCGGCCAAGGTGGACCTCAAGTAACGCTGTCTTAGCAGTCGATCTCCGGTGAGAGCGCGGCCTGGATCTCAGCCGCGCTCTTTCCTCTGATGCGGAGCGTTTTGCTTCTGCTGCTGGTGCGGGCGATCAGCGAGACCTGCGCACGCGGCAGCCTCAGGCGTTCCGCTACAAACGCGATCAGTGCCTCGTTCGCCTTTCCATCTACAGGCGGAGCAGTAAGGGCAATCTTCACCGCTCCCGCATGCAATCCTGTCACGGCGTTGCGCTTTGCTCCCGGATGAACCCGCACGCTTACCGTGCAGCCATCGGGGACATCACGCGCGAAATCGTCTTCAGGATTCATTCGCGGCCGGGTAGATTCGCTTTCCGAAGATTGCCGTGCCCACACGAACGCAGGTGCTGCCTTCCTCAATAGCGACGCGGAAGTCATTCGACATCCCCATCGAGAGCTGAGTCACCCTGGGATGCTTCTTGACGGCCTCATCCCGAAGACGGCGCAGCTCGGAAAAGTAGGGCCGCGCTGTTTCGGCATCTTCTGACCACGGCGGAACCGTCATCAGACCGCTTACTTCAACGGAGGTCAGTTCTCCGATTGCATCCAGCAGCGCGGGAAGCTCCGGGGGAGCGATGCCATGCTTCGATTCCTCGTGGCTCAGCTTGACCTCAATCAAGATGGGGAGTCGCTTGTTCCGTGCTTTTGCGGCTGCATCCAGCCGTTGCGCGATCTTCAGGGAATCTACGGCGTCGATGGCGTCAAACAGCTCCGCAGCCTTGTTGGTCTTGTTGGACTGCAACGGTCCTATCAGGTGGAACGCGGCGTCGTGCAGGCCGGTGAGTGTTGCGGACTTCTGCTCAAACTCCTGCACCCGGTTTTCGCCAAACAGCCTCTGGCCCGCCTCATAGGCCTCCAGAATGGCCTCTGCCGGGTGAACTTTGCTGACGGCCATCAGGGCGACGTCGCTCTCGTTCCGGCCCGTCTGCTGACAGGCGGTGGCGATCTCCTGCTTCACGCGTGCAATGTTTTCATTGATGCTCATCTCATCTGCATCTTACTTGCTTGCGACCATCAATTTCATGCGCCCACGCTGCGCAGGCCCCGCCAACAGAAAAGGCCAGCCGATTACGGCTGGCCCTTCTCTTACGTGCTTGTGAGAGTTAGCGCCCGTGCTCCTCGAGATACTTCTCGACCTCAAGGGCAGCCATGCAGCCCGACCCTGCGGCAGTGATCGCCTGCCGATAACGCCGATCCTGGATATCTCCGCAGGCAAACACGCCGGGGATGACCTCCCCGTTCTTTGTCGTCAAAACGTTGTTCTTCGTCAGGATGTAGCCGTCATCATCGAGGTCCATCATTCCCGCAAAGGCCTTGGCGTTCGGCTCGTGTCCGATTCCCAGGAACATGGCCGAGACTGGAAGGACAGACTCAACGTTAGTGACCCTGTTCTTCACGCGCAGTCCTTTCACGTCTTTCTCTTCGACGCCCAGAACCTCTTCGACCACGGTGTCGGGGAGAAACTCAATCTGGGGATGAGCCATTGCGCGCTCGAGCATGATCTTCGAGGCGCGGAATCGATCGCTGCGATTGATCAGCGTCACCTTGGTGGCGAAGCGGGTGAGAAACAGCGCCTCTTCCATGGCGGAGTCGCCGCCACCGATCACAGCGATCTCCTTGCCGGAGAAGAAGAATCCGTCGCATGTTGCGCAGGAGCTTACGCCATGACCGATCAGGGCCTGCTCACTCGGCAGGTTCAGCCAGCGTGCACTCGCTCCGGACGCGATGATCAGGGTTCGCGTATGAATGACCTCTTTCCCGACGTGGAGAGAAAACGGACGCCTGGTCAGGTCGATCGAGCTAAGGTGCCCCATGCGCAGCTCCGTGCCGAAGCGCATCGCCTGCTTCTTCATGTTTTCGATCAGTTCCGGGCCCTGGATACCTTCGGGCCATCCGGGGAAGTTCTCCACCAGGGTGGTGATCGAAAGCTGGCCTCCGGGCTCGTGGCCCTCCAGGACAAGGGGCTTCAGGTTGGCCCGCGCCGTGTAGATGGCAGCAGTAAGGCCCGAGCATCCGGAACCGAGGATGACAGTATCGCGAGTCGTATTTTCGCTCATAAGCTTCCTTAGTGTAAATGCGTCACCGGCCAAAAGGATGCATAGTCCCCATCAGCCCCTGTCGGCCGGCATCTAAAATGGGATCATGGCAAATCTAACGCTGGTCTATGGAATGAGACTCTTACCCGCCGACGAGATCGCTCGTGTGGGCGACGCCCCGGTGGAACTTAAGAACGGCAATCAGGCCCAGGTGACTATGCATGTGCTTGAGGGAAGCCGCGAGCAGATCGAAGCACAGCTCCGGATGAGCCTCGATGCCTTCTTCGACTTCTACCCTGAGATCTAGCGCAGAAGAAGATCCTCACACCTGGACGACCGGCCCATAAGCTTTCTGCTCATACATCCTCTGGTCGGCGAGCCGACGGAGAAGGACCTCGTCAGTGGTGTCTTCCGGGTAGATGGAAACCCCGACGCTTGCGCTCACCACAAAGCTCTCATTTCGGAACGTAAACGGCTTGCTGAGACTCTCGCTGACGCGAAGGTTGGCGATCGCGACGATCTCCGATCGTGTGAGACTCGTCGGTAGATTCGTCAGCAGCAGGATGAACTCATCGCCGCCGAGCCGGGCCAGCGTATCCACCCTGCGAATGACCTGCTGCAGGTTCTTGGCGATAAACAGCAGCAGTCGATCGCCGGTCTCATGTCCGCGCGTATCGTTCACCGCTTTGAAACCGTTCAGGTCGATCATTACGACTGCCGCCTGCAGCCCTGTCCGTTGGGAGTGTTTGATCGCCTGATCCAGCTTGTCCTCAAAGCAGCGGCGGTTTGCCAGCCCGGTCAGCTGGTCGTGCAGGGCATGCCACTCATTGACGGCAACCTGCCGCTCCAGCAGCACCAGAAGCATACCGATCGTCACAAGGAACTTCTGCCAGTCCCACACCTCGGCTGCGAGGGCGATATAGCTGGGCTGGGTCGAGATCCAGGAATGAAGCAGGAAGATCACCGACCACATGATGAAACCCGCAACAATCACCACCCTTCCCAGGCTCTCCTTCGGCAGGCTCGTGCTGAAGAGAATGGCCACCAACAGATAGAGAAAGAAGAGCGGATAGTAGGCAGCGTCACGAAACATGCAGGCTGAACCGGAGGCCCGGATTGGCACCCAGAGGAGCAGCTGCACGATGATCAGCCACCATGCCCTGCCCAGCCTGTAGCTTCGAACGATCAGAAACGGCAGCGCGAGGCCCACGGCGAGCCCACAGCCGGCAACCAGACGATAGGCTTCCCTTTGATGGACGTCGAATGCATACGTCGTCTCCAGTATCAGCAAGGAGGCCGTATTCACCGACAGATAGATCAGGCTTTGCCGTCGTGGAAAGAGCGGCTTCGCCGCCGCCCAGAGAAAGATGATCCCGGCCGCGACGTATGAGTCCAGCGCTATGACGTGACTTGGAACGTGGAGCGGACCCGAAGGCTGGTAAAACGCGTAGGCGATCGCCTCAACAAAGATAAACAGTAGCCCGATGATCCAGAGCCCCACTCCCTCCTGAAGGTGGCGGCGGCGCAGGAAGTACAGAATTGTCAGCAGACTGGCCATCGCGGCCAGATCGGGCAGAAGAGCGATATTCATCGACCCTCCCCCGGGGCCTGCATCCTTCGCATCATGGCAATTCCCGAATCTCTCCAAACAGATAAAAGTGATCTTCCGCAGTCACAGCCTAAGGGGGAGTGCGAACGATTCTCGACAATACCCCGCGGGCGGTGCAAGAGTGAATCCCACAAAAGCACCCTATCCTTCGCTTAGCGCTCTCAGCTGTTCCCGATTTGGTGCCGGAGTCATCATGCTCACGACAACCAGACACGTCAGCGATGCGAGCAGGGCAGGGAAGATCGCATCCCGATTGCCGATCGCGGCCGGCAGATGTGGAGCTACCCACTCCCAACCGACCGTGACTATCGTGCCGACGGCAATGCTGGCGACGGCGGCTACCGCCGTCGCGCGTTGCCAGAAAAATGCCGCCAGAATGACGGGTGTCAGAGCGGCCGAGTAGATGGTATAGGCATACAGCGCCTTCTTCAGCACAGATTCGGTCCCCAAGGACTGAACCAGCGCCCAGATTCCCAGCAAGACCACCATCAGCCTGCTTACGATCAGAATCTTCTTGTTCGAGGCTTTGGGGTTTATATAGCGCACGTAGATGTCGTTGACCAGATTGGTCGCCGGTGAAAACAGCCAGTTGTTCGCCGTCGAGACGATCTTGGCGAAGATCGCTCCCATCAGCAGCGCTCCCAGCAGCCGAAGTACGGGCGACGCGTCACTGAAGCCATGCATCCCGCAGTACGCCAGAATCTCGCGCGGAGCCTTGCTCACCTCGCCGCTCGGAAAGAGCGCCGATCC
Source organism: Edaphobacter sp. HDX4 (assembly GCF_036877565.1). Taxonomy (NCBI): domain Bacteria; kingdom Pseudomonadati; phylum Acidobacteriota; class Terriglobia; order Terriglobales; family Acidobacteriaceae; genus Edaphobacter; species Edaphobacter sp. HDX4. The sequence goes on along the minus strand of NZ_JAEDXW010000001.1, from coordinate 512,286 downwards.
GGTTACGGCGATCGCCACAATGACGGTCTCCAGAATCACGGTGCCGATAATCCAGCCGACCACGGCGCGCCGGGCATCCTTCTCCGATTTAGCCGAGAAGAACTTCTGGTACATCGACTGATTTCCCAGCAGCAGTAGACAGGTCGGCAGGAAGAGCTCCAGGCACTGAATCACACTCAGATCGCCGAACCACTCAAAGTGCGTCGCCGGGAGCGCCGTATGAACGGCCTGCCATCCTCCCGCCCTGTGGATGAGCACCGGCAGGGCAAGACACATGGTTGCGGTCGCCATCAGCCCGATCACGAGGTCCATGTAAGCGACTGACGACATGCCCGCGATCGCCGTAAACAGGATGACGAAGGCAGCCAGGATATAGCGCCCCAGGATCGGTGTAATGACCTGGGGAAAGATCAGGTGGAGAATGTCCCCGCCGCCGATCAGCTGATAGCTTGTGATCGCCGTGTAGGTCAGCAGGATAGCGATCACCCCCAGGACACGTGCCTGCTGGTTATAACGCGCCTCCAGCAGATCGGGGATCGTGAACTGCGCAAACTTTCTTGCCCTTGGGGCGATGAAGTAGATCAGCAGCAGCCCGGCCCATCCACCGGCCGCCTGCCACAGGGCAGCAAAGCCATGCTTGTAAGCGTTTTCGGCTCCTCCCAGCAACGATCCCGACCCGACCCACGACGACAGCAGGGTAAAGATCAGCACAAAGGCCGGAAGCGATCGACCCGCTACAAGGTAATCTGCCTTGGTCTTGACCTTGCCCAGCCGGGCTAGTGAGACTGCGAGCAGGGTTGTGACGATGACCGCGAGGACCGATGCATAAAGATTCATGAGGTATGGTGAAAATTGTAGCCCTTGCGGTCCTCGATCCCATCTGGGATCCGATCCATCGACCCGAGCTAGCCCAATCATCGATCTTGCAGCGAGAGGACTTCATGAAGATTCTGCTTTTGGCCTTCTGTATTTCGGGGACTCTTATGTGGGGACAGGCGCAGCCGGGGAGCTCCCGTGCGACGGCAGGGACGGGCGCTCCCGTGGCCTCGCTTCCACCTGCAAGCAGCCTCAGCTCGGCCCAGCGTACCGCCCGGGAGCAGCAGTGGCGAGCTGAGATCCGGCATCAGCTCTATATTCCTGCCAGATTGCCCGCGCTCGATGCCAGAACCTGGTCCAGCTTCAGCCCGGTCCAGGGTGTGATCGCTGAAAGAGTCACCTACCAGACCTCTGCCAACATGCTGGTTCCCGCCATCGTCTATCGACCGGAACACAGCAAAGGGAAGATTCCCGGTATCGTCGTCGTCAACGGCCACGGCGGCGACAAATTCAGCTGGTATGCCTTCTGGAGCGGCATGATGTTCGCCCGCGCCGGAGCAGTGGTCGTTACCTATGACCCTATAGGCGAGGGCGAGCGCAATCTGGACAAGAGATCCCGCGCCGGATCGCACGACAAGATCGTTCCTCCGCCCCCAGGCGTCTCGGACACCGACTGGGGACAGCGCCTCGCCGGCCTCATGCAGGTCGACCTGATGCAGGCAGTCAGCTATCTTCGGTCTCGGTCCGACGTAGACCCGGGACAGATCGCTGTGGTTGGCTACTCCATGGGCTCTTTCATCTCCGGAATTGCCGGTGCCATCGACCCGCGTATCCACGCCGTCATTCTCAGCGGAGGAGGCGACTACGACGGTCCCGGCGGCTACTTCGACTCCAACCCCCTGCCGTGTCAATCGCCGCCCTATCGATCATTGTCTGTTCTCGGTGACCGCGGAGCCGTCCTCTATGCCCTCAACGCTGCTCGTGGTCCCATGCTGGTCATGAATGGAGATGCCGATACGGTGATGGATATGGCGCATCACGGCCCGGAATGGTTTGAGTCCGTACGTCAGCGAGCGATCGCTCTCCGGGGAACCGACAGGAATATCTTCACCACTATCCGCTATCCAGGAATAAGCCACCGCACCTCCTGGGTGGACAGAGATGGTGTGGCCTGGCTGGGCAGACAGGTACACTTCGCCAATTGGACCGAGGCGGAGATCGCCTCCGCTCCCGTCACCCACATCAGCACCTGGGCCGGGGCCAACGATGTCGATATCGCCCCGAACTATATGCGTGAAGACCGCGAGGGAGGTCTCGATGCACTCGGCACTGGCTTTCCCGGCATCAGGCGGGAGGATCTAATGGTTCTTCCTCCAGCGGAATGGGAGAAGAATAAGGATCGTCTGACCTACGAGGCGTGGGCGGCGAAGACGATGCAGGCTCAGAAGCAGGCGGCGCAGCATCGCTGACTCGCAGGACCATCTCGCGCGGTTTACTCGAGAGACGCTGCTCCGCCGCTGCAGCCTCGATCTCACTATTGATCTCCGCGCCAAACAGCAGCATAAAACCCGTTATGTAGAACCACATCAGAAGGATGATCACCGCTCCCAGTGACCCATAGGTGACGGAGTAGAAGTTGAAGAAGTGCAGGTAAAGACGGAAGCCGAGGGAGACCAGGACCCAGGCCAGAATGCCTACGGCACCACCTGGTGTCAGCCATCGCCATCGCCGTCTGCGTACTCCGGGAGCCCAATAGTAGATGACAGCGAAGCACAGGGTCAGCAGCGCGGTGGAGATGCTCCAGAAGATCAATCTCGAGATCGAAGCGAGCACAAATGCCACAAAGCGGCTCTGCACGTTAGTGTGGGCGATTGCGGCAACGAAGTCGCCTCCCAGCAGCGATGCCAGCGTTAGCGAGGCAAGCACTACAAGGATGATCGTGACTCCGATGGCTGACAGTCGAGCGCGAAGATAGGACCGGGAGTCATGAATGTTGTACACCGTATTCAGCGCGTCCTGAATCGCTGAAACTCCCACCGAGGCGGACCATATAGCAGCAATCAGCCCGAAGGTCAGTTTGCCCGACGTAGCGTGTGCCGTCGTCTCGTTGAACGTGGTCAGCACCATGCCCAGCGCTGACGTAGGCACCACCAGGGCCAGATACTCCAGCAATTTGTAGTAGATGGACGACGCAGACTGTGCGGCCAGTCCAAGAATGGAGCTGGCGCTGAAGAGCGTCGGAAACAGCGCGAATAGAAAGAAGAACGCCAGCTCTGCCGCACGTCCTAAGAGATTGTCAGATAGCAGAGATCGCCACGTTCGTCTTGCGATCGTTCGAAACGGTACACCTTCCAGGTTCCAGAGAGAGTGCAAGGGAGAGCGGGAGACGTAGTCCCAGACGCTGGGCTGGACCTCGCTGGACAGGTTTGCCGTAGTTGGACCGAAGTGTACGATAAACCCTCCTTTTGCCCGGACGAGCGTTTCGCCCGCCTTGTTTTTCTCCTGGGAAAGTTCTTTAACATAGATGCCGCAAGATGGGCGCTGGGTCGCATCGTTGGCTTGCTGAAAGCATCTAGTTAAGTGTGAGTATCCATCGAGGTGGGGTGACTCAGTTGTGGCGGAGAAAGCCATTTGCAGTCACAAAAGTCGGTCAGCTTTGGCGGCTCGTCCGCGAGAGCCATGAACAGCCAATCGAAGGTCAGTCCAGGCAGGCTGAACTTGTAGAGCCGGGTGAAACCGGAGTCACCTTCATCGGACACTCGTCTTTCTTTCTCCAGATCGGCGGCCGAAATGTGCTTGTGGATCCCGTCTTCGCGACGCGCCTCATCCTGCTTCGCCGTCAGCGGCACCCGGGCATTCGGGTAGAAACCATTCCCGCCATCGATGTTGTTCTCGTGACCCATGCGCATATGGACCATCTCAACATCGCCTCGCTGAGAAAGATCATACGTTCCACGCGCAGGCTTCGAGGCCGCGCTCCGGAGATCGTTGTCCCGCATGGGGTGGAAGATCTTGTCTCCCAGTTAGGATTCCGAAAAGTATTGACGCTCAAGTGGTGGCAGGAGGTTGAGGTTGCCGGTCTGCGGGTCACGATGACTCCCTGTCGGCACTGGGGCGCGCGGATGTTTAAGGACACCCATCGCGGCTTCGGCGGATACGTGATCCGCTCCGGAAACCGCTCAATCTATCACTCCGGTGACACGGCCTACTTTGATGGCTTCGCCGAGATCGGTCGACGCCTTGCTCCTGAAGTTGCTCTGCTGCCGATTGGAGCCTATTTCCCGGATAGTTACCGTTCCGTTCACACCTCCCCGGAGGAGGCTGTGCGCGGCTTCGTCGAGCTCGGCGCCCGCGTGATGGTTCCCATGCACTATGGAACCTTTCGGCTGGGACGCGAGCCCATGGACGAACCCCTGAAGCGCCTACGCGCCGAGGCCGCCCGTCTGGGAATTGGGGACCGCATCCGGGTCCTTGAAGAGGGCGAAACTCTCCGAACCTGATTGTCATCAGTGGAGATGTCTTCCTTCGCCCGCGATAGCTGATTCTTCACAATCGTCGACCCAGTGAAGCGCATCGAATCCCGTATGACTTCTCAAGGAAATTCTGTAGCAGACGCAAAGGCGAGTGGAACGTTCGCGATCGGCGGCGACATGCCGGTCAACCGGCTGGGATATGGCGCGATGCGCATAACCGGCAAAGGTATCTGGGGTGAACCGCAGGACATCGAGGGCGCGAAGAAGGTGCTCCGCCGCGCGGTGGAGCTGGGGGTGAACTTCATCGACACCGCTGATTCCTATGGTCCTGAGGTGAGCGAACGCCTGATCGGTGAGGCACTGGCTCCCTACCCGCAGGGGGTGGTCATCGCCACCAAGGCAGGTTTGACTCGCCAGGGTCCCGATCGCTGGCTGCCGGTCGCCAGGCCGGAGTATCTCCAGCAGGAGGTTGAGATGAGCCTGCGCCGCCTGAAGGTAGAGCGCATCGACCTGTGGCAGCTACACCGCATCGATCCCAAGGTTCCGGTCGAAGAATCCCTCGGCGTCATCAAGATGCTGCAGGAACAGGGCAAGATCCGCCATGTCGGTCTGAGCGAGGTCAAGCCGCACGAGATCGATCAGGCGCGGAAGGTAATAGAGATCGTAAGCGTGCAGAACCAGTACAACATCTCTGACCGCAGGCACGAGGATGTGCTGGAGTACTGCGAAAAGAACAATCTCGCCTTTATCCCATGGTTCCCAGTAGCGGCGGGGAAGCTGACCCAGCCCGGCGGAGCCCTGGACGAGGCCGCGAAGCGGCACAATGCGACGGTCTCGCAGCTCTCACTGGCATGGCTGTTGCATCGCTCGCCGGTCATGCTGCCCATCCCCGGGACGTCGTCTGTCGAACACCTTGAGGAAAACGTGGGAGCGGCGTCCGTAAAGCTCAGCGACACCGAGTGGAAAGAGATCGAAGCAGCCGCAAAGTAGATTTTCCGGGATAACCACCAAAGTTGATTTTGGTGGTTATCCCTTCAGCAGCTCCAGCAGGCCTGCTTCATCCAGAACTTTCACCCCTAACGCCTGCGCTTTATCCAGTTTCGAGCCCGCATCTTCCCCTGCCACTACGAAGCTGGTCTTTTTGCTCACGCTTCCCGAGACCTTTCCGCCCGCGGCTTCGATCTTTTCCTTTGCTTCGTCGCGGGTGAGATCAGGCAGCGTTCCGGTCAGCACGAAGGTCAGGCCCTCGAGCGTGGTACCTACGACCTTCTTCTCTGCCGTCATGTTGAGTCCAAGCGACTCGAGATCATCGATCAGCTGCAGATTCTTCTCGACGGCGAAGAACTCGACGATCGCCTGCGCAACCTTCGGACCCACCTCGTTAACCGCTTCCAACTCCTCTGCCGATGCCTCGCGAAGGGCCTTCATGGAGCCGAAATGCTGCGCGAGCAACTGGCCGGTGCGCTCGCCTACGAAGCGTATTCCGAGACCGAGCAGCACGCGAGCCAGCCCGGCGTTCTTTGACCGGTCAATCTGCCCAAGCAGGGCGTCCGCTGTCTTTTCTCCTACACGCTCCAGCCCGAGGAGGTCCTCGCGCTTCAAACGGTAGAGGTCCGCGATGGTATGGATCACCGGTTTGCGGGTTGCTATGGGAGCGCCTTCTTCCGTTACGGCCTCTGTATCGCCGTTGAAGGAAGCGCTTTGGCCAAGCAACTGCGCCACCATGGCGTCGCCGAGCCCTTCGATGTTCATCACGCTGCGCGCAGCCCAGTGCAGCAGCTCTTCCCGCACGCGTGCCGGACAGGAGTTGTTGACGCACCGCCAGTCCACCTCGCCCTCGACCCGCATCAGCTCGCTTCCGCATATGGGGCAGACGGCGGGAAACACGATCTCGGTCTTGCCGCGCGGATGCTGCTTGTCTTCGACGACTTCGACGATCTTGGGGATGACGTCGCCGCCCCGCTCAACCTGGACGAAGTCGCCGATCTTTACACCGAGGCGGGCGATCTCGTCGGCGTTGTGCAGGGTCGCCCGCGTGACGGTCGTTCCTCCGATCAGCACCGGGACCAGTACAGCGACCGGCGTCACCTTCCCCGTACGCCCCACCTGGAAGTGCACATCTTCAAGCCGGGTAACGGCGGCACGAGCGGCGAATTTATACGCGATAGCCCAGCGTGGTGCCTTGCCGGTAAATCCGAGACGGCGCTGCTGTGCGGTCGAGTCCACCTTGATCACCACGCCGTCGATCTCGTACCCAAGCGTCTCGCGGAGCGGTTCTGCCTTCGTGATGAAGTCCAGAACGCCGTCAATAGTCTTTACCGTTTTGGTGTGCGGATTGACACGAAAACCGGAAGTTTTGAGAGCGTCCAGTGTCTGGCTGTGAGACGGAAGGAAGGTCTCACCCTCGCGAAGAAGGAAGTAACCGTAGAGATCGAGCCGTCGTTGTGCAACGATATTGGGCTCCAGCGTTCGGATCGTTCCTGCCGCAGCGTTGCGCGGATTGGCAGCAGGAGCCATTCCCTGGGCGACCCGTTCCTCGTTCATCTTCAGGAAGGCTGCCTGGGGCAACACAACCTCGCCGCGCACTTCGAACGAAGCTGGAAGCTTCGCTGCACTGAGCTTTTTCGTGCTCACGCTCAAGGGCACGGAACGGATGGTCCTTACGTTGGTGGTGACGTCCTCGCCGGTGGTGCCATCGCCACGGGTAAGCCCGCGTTCCAGCTGCGATGTTCCGTTGGCGCCGGGCGAGTATTGAAGAGCCATGGACAAGCCATCGAGCTTTAGCTCGCAGACATACTGGACGGTGTCGGACGCTGGAAGCCCTGCGCGAACGCGTTGATCCCACGCCCGCAGCTCTTCCTCGTTATAGGCATTGTCGAGAGACAGCATGGGCCGCGAATGTGCGACCTTGGCAAACCCTTCGCGCGGTTTGCCTCCGACCCGCTGTGTGGGAGAGTCCGACGTGATGAGATTCGGGTGCTCCGCCTCAAGCTTCTTGAGGGTATTCATGATTGCGTCGTACTGCGCGTCGGTGATCTCCGGCGCGTCCAGGACATAGTAGAGATACTCGTGGTGACGAATATCTTCGCGCAGCTTCTCGATCTGTTCTTCGGCCGTAGGGGCGGTCGCCATAGCGAAGATTATAGAGAGCGAAGCGCAGTGGATGGGATTGGAGCAGGCTTAGTCCAGCGGCTTAAGATTAGGCTCCACCCATTCGAGCCGCGCCTGGGTAGAAGCGGCCAGATCGAAGTCATAGTACTGGCGGAAGATGTCGCGGTTATCGGAGTACTGCTCGACCGCAAGCAGCGCAAAGGCGGCCCGGTCAAGCGCTGGATGTTCGCCGCGCAATGCGGCCAGCAGGCGGATCCACATGACCGTGATGGTCTCGTGATACCCGCTGGTGGCGGTATTTTTTCCACCCACGGATTCGTTATATCTGCGGACGCAGCTCCGCATCTTTTCGAGTGCAGCTTCGCGTCCGTGCCGATGCACATAGCATGCACCGGTCAGGAGATGAGCGGCATGGGTCCACTCTGACTTCGGCAGCGTACATTCCTCGAACGCTTTGATGAAGTCATCGATCTCGGCTTCTGTAGAGGGAAGCGACGGCATCTTTCGAGCATAAACGGAGAGGCTGAATTATGATCTTGTCTCATCCCAGAGGTTCCCTGCACACGATGAACGAAAGGCCGGTTGCGATGAGAACTCTTCGTCTTCTCCTGATTCTCCTCTTCTCAAGTTCCATGCTGGCCCAGCGTCCAGCGGCTCCGCTTCTGGTGGACGTCGACTACCTCGCGAAGCATCAGAACGATCCGAATACCGTGATCCTTGAAGTGGGTTCAGAAAAATCCTATGCGACGAACCATATCGCAGGGGCGCGTCTGCTGACTGTCCAGGATGTCTCCTCACCGATGAAGGCAGCGCCCGGCAAGCTGTCGCTGGAGCTCTTGCCGCCGGAGGAGCTTCGTACCAAGCTAACCTCCGTAGGAATTTCGGACGGGAGCCACATCATTGTCTACTCGGGCAAGGACGGCCCTTTTCAGCTGACCACCCGCGTCATCTTCGCTCTCGAATACATGGGTCTTGGGGACCACACGTCACTGCTGAACGGCGGGCTGGCTGCGTGGACCGCTGCGGGCAAACCGGTGACGACAACGGTTCCCGATGTCACGCCGGGAAGACTTACCATCGGTCCGGCAAAGAACCTTGTTGCCGATGCGGACCTGGTGCGCTCGATCGCAGAACACCCGGACTATAAGCTGATCGATTCCCGCACGCCAAACTTCTATGACGGTGCCGATCCCACCTTCGGAAAGTCTGGGCATATTCCCGGCGCGGTCAACATTCCCTTCAACCAGGTCTTCAGCGGCAACTCCGAGGTAGACCTGGCGCAGTTGAACAAGGTCTTTTCAGACGCTGGCGTCAAGACTGGCGACACCATCGTCACCTACTGCCACCTGGGCGCACAGGCCACGGCCACGCTCTTTGCGGCACGTGTCCTCGGCCACCCAGTCATGTTGTACGACGGTTCCTTTCAGGACTGGGCGACCAATAATCGAGGGGAAGTGGTGAAGTAGGTCCAGGATCGCTATTCGAGAGCCTCGTTGACGTCGCGCACGAGGTTCCGCAGATAGCTTCGTTTGTTGAGAAGGTTAACCATAGCGTCGCGGGTCGCTGCTTTGGCGGTATCGTCATCGGCGTCCACAGCCACATCCCACTTCTTCCAAAGCTCCTCAAGCTCCTCCTGCGTCTCCACCATTCTTGCGTCGAAGGTGTCCTTAGCGGTCATCAGGTCGCGTCGTAACTCGGGTTCGTCTTCGCCCATCTGCTTCGCCATCCGCATCTCCTGGAGCTGCATGTTCAGCTCGAAGACCTCTTCCAGCAGCTCAGGAGGAACGATCTGCTTCTTCTCCCCACCGCCCTGCCGCGCGGCATCGGTGGCTGCCTTCGACTGCTCTTCCAGCTCGACGCCATGAAGCTTCAGCAGGTATTGGGTGCGAAGGATGGGGTCCTTCAGCGTTCGATAGGCGTCGTTCAGCTGCGAAGACTGCTTCAATGCCTGTTCCTGTTCCTCGGCCGGTCGCGCCGCAAAGCGGTCGGGATGAAGTTTGCGGCTGAGGCCATAGAACTGCTTTTCAAGAGCCGCGGTGTCGATGACAAGCTTCTCAGGAAGGCCAAATACCTCGAAGTAATTCATAGGACTATTGTAGAAGCGCGGGGTTATTGCGGGAGCGAGTCTCGATGCCGTCTAAGGAACTCCTCCACCCGGCGGAAGGCCTCTTCGACTATATCCGTCTCGCTGCCAAGACCAGTAAGCCAGTGCATCTGCTCGTCGCGGCGGAACCAGGTGAGTTGCCGCTTTGCGTAGTTGCGGTGTCCCTGCTGGGCCTGCGCAACCGCCGCATCGAGAGTTAGCTCTCCTGCGAGTACGGCTGCAGCCTGCGCGTAGCCGAGAGAACCCAGAGCTCTACAGTCACGGCCATATCGCTCAAGGAGCCTGGAGGTCTCTTCCATAAGGCCCCGCCCGAACATCGCTGCTGCTCGTTCATTGATGCGCTCGTAGAGTCTCGCTCTCGGCGGATTGAGTCCGAGCCGGAGGATGCAATAGCCCGTCAGCCGGTCTCGTCCCTGCTTCCACTGTTCCCTCATCGGCGTTCGTCCAGGTCCATCGGCGTTCGCCGCAAGGGAGACTTCGATGGCGCGAATCACCTTCGGAACGTCGTTGGGGTGGATCTCCGCGGCTGCTGCGGCATCGAGCCGGGAGAGGATCCGGTGCAGGTGGGCGGGCCCCCGGTCAGGTCCAAGAGTCTGGATCCGGCGACGCAGACGGTCTCGCAGCTCCGGTCTTGCGGCAGGCGCAGGAAAGAGACCATCGATCAGGGCGCGCAGATAGAGGCCGGTTCCTCCTGCGACGATAGGTATAGCTCCTCGCGATGAGATTCCGGCCAGTGCCTCGCGGGCAAGGCGGCTGTATTCTCCGGCAGTGACCTGCTCATCGGGCCAGGCGATGTCGATCATGTGGTGAGGAACCAGACTGCGTTCCTCATGCGTCGGTTTGGCCGTTCCTATCTCCATCTCTCGGTAGACCGCGACGGAGTCGCAGGAGACGATCTCGCCGCCGAAGCGCTCCGCCAGGCGGATGGCCAGAGAGGTCTTTCCGCTGGCGGTTGGTCCCGCCAGCACAATCAGGGGCACATCTTCGGAGCTCACCAAAGTCTCCACCATCCCATGGGGAAGACCCGGTGCGGCCCGGCGCGGAATATGCTGAACAGCAGGACGGCCAGAGCCAGCAGTATCAATCCTCGAATCTGCTGGCGGCGTTCCCGGCTAAGACGTTCCGGAAGAGGCAGGGCCATCGAGGATGTCTACTCCGTCCTCTTGTTGACGAGATAGTGGATCCGCAGCTCGAGGTTCGGACCGTGAAACTCCTTGGGGAGCGGAGGAAACTGCCCTACTCCGGTGATGGAGCCCCAGGCAGCGCGGTCTAACGCCTGATCCTGCGTGGATCCGTCGAGATTCATGGCTCCGATGCGGCCGTCCGGAAGAATGGAGAAGCGGATGAGGGTCTCGCCGGATTTGTTGAGCGGGGGACGGGCCTCTTCTGGAATCAGTGGAAGCCAGGTGTTGTAGATCTGGCGCAGAATCCTGCGGAGGTAAGGGTTGAAGTCGACTCCCATCGTATCGGAGAGAATATCGACGCCCGTATTGAGTCCCTGGTGCTCGACTGGGATATTTGCACCATAGTCTCCGCCCTGGCCGGGATTCTGCGCTGCCTGCTGGGCCGCCTGCCGGATCGCGTCGCCTGCGGAGAGAGGCTGGTTCCCGAAGTTTGGCCGCGTAGGAGCCGGCCGTGGTGCCTCAATTGTGGCCTGCTGGGGCTGCTGTGGAGGATGCTGCGGCAACGGCTGCTGGGGTTGCTGCTGTGCCTGCTGTTGCGGAGGGGGAGCCGGTGCGGGCGTCGCTGGCTGCGGTGCAGGAGGCGCCGTTATGGCTCCTGGTGCGCCGGACCGGCGCATCGCCTGCAGCTGTTCTAAGGTCTTGCGATCGATGCTTGGTTTCTTCGTCTGCTGGACGCGATCTTTATCGCTGATGACGTCGGTCGGCTTCTTCGGAAGATGCTTGCCGATATCCTTTGGCATGTCGAGGTACGTCAGCTGCTTGTCGCGCTCCTTGAGGACATCCGCAGGATTGATCAGGTGGGGCTGGTGGAAGATGACCTGAGGCCCGTAGAGCACGAACCATCCGATGGCCAGCCAGATGATGATGGAGATGTAAACTGCCTCACGAAACCGCGCACGCGCGCGCTCATCATCGAGAGCATCGAGCAGATGAATCAGCTCATGTTCTTCAAGGTCGCCGTACCGGTTCGTCCGTACTCTATTAGGAGGGGTCGGTGGCGCGGAGCTGGGTGGAGTCTCGAGTGAAGGCATCGGGTATCATTGGTCAGACGGCTGAGACGCGCTGAAGTTGCTGTTACTAAAAAGATGCTTAACCCGTCCTCTGCAGGTAACCACGTCGTCTACTTTCATTTTCTCATCATTCGCAGGGCCTCGGCGAGAGGTTCCATACGACAAAGATCCGAAAGATCGTAGACTTACCAGATGAACTCAGGATTCGCCGTGGATACTCGCGCTTTGGTCATCACCGTAAGCGATAGTTGTTTCAGAGGATCCAGGGAGGACCTTTCAGGTCCGTCAGTGGCTGCCCTACTCCAGGAGGCAGGCCTCAATCCCGTTGTCAGCGAGATTGTGCCGGATGAGCTGGAGATGATTATCTCCGCGTTGAGACGAGGAACCGAGGCGGCGGATCTTATCGTAACTACTGGAGGCACAGGACTTGCACCTCGAGATGTGACCCCTGAGGCCACCCGGATGGTCTGCGAGCGCCTCGTCGAAGGCCTGGCCGAAAGGATGCGTGCGGCAGGTGCTCTCCAGACTCCTCTCGCTGCCCTCAGCCGGGCGGTCTGCGGGACCGTTGGGACTGCGCTGATCGTCAATCTGCCCGGAAGTCCAGCTGGCGCACAGAACTCCCTCCAGGCAGTCCTGCCCCTGCTTCCTCATGCGCTGGAGTTACTGCGGGGAAGAACGGACCATGGACGGGACGACGCATCTAAGCAAATGTAAAATAAGAGCTATCCCGTGAAGATTGCCCCTGCAAGCGCTTGGCTCCATAAATTGAACGCTTTGAATGCCGGCCTGATGGCTGCTCTCACGCCTTTCGGCGCCTGGGGACTCGGCGGTCTGGCGATTATTGACTCGGCGGCGATCCCTGTCCCCCTCGATGCCATGGTCATCGAGTTTGTTGTGCACGACCATGCGCGGTTTGTGCTGTATTGCTTTATGGCTGCCCTGGGTTCTGCCATCGGCAGCATGCTTCCGTTCTATCTGGGCCGTGCTGGTGGGGAGCTGTTCCTGCTGAAGCGCATCAATCGCGAACGCTACGAGCAGCTTCGGGACAAGTTCGAACGCCAGGAGTTCCTCGCCATCATGATTCCGGCGATGATGCCTCCGCCGATGCCGGTAAAGCTGTTTGAGATCGCCGCCGGTGTCTTCGAGATGCGTACCCTGTCCTTTTTCGGCGCCATTCTGCTGGGGAAATTCATTCGCTTTATGGCCGAGGCCATCATCACCATCCTCTACGGCCCGAAGATCGTGGCAACGATGGGTACGGCGATGAAGGACCATCTGGGCTATGTCCTGGCTTTTGCCTGTGCGCTCATCCTTCTCATTGGGATCTGGGTGATGCGCAAGGTCTTCGATCGGCGAAAAGGTGACTCTCTAGCCTCCGAACGCGACGTCAGCGATATTCCCGACTAGGCGCTCTTTAGCGCAAACAGAAAGGGCTGCGAATGATCGCAGCCCTTTCTGTTTGCCCGAGGTAAGAACGTTTACGCAGGCCGCTGATTGTGGAGGCTCTCGCGCAGGTTGACAGTGATGTTGCGCGCCAGCGCCGGAAGACCGAAGAAGGCACCTGCCGTGATTGCCGTCGACATCAGATCGTTGGCGTAGAAGGGAATTGCGGCAACATAGCAGGCGAGCAGTCCGGCTGCAGTGTGCGGATACATCATTCCTGCACACCAGACCACCATGTTGCTGAGGATGAAGAAGGAGGTCGAAGTAGCAAGCACAGCTCCCGCAACGCGCAGGGCAGATTGCTTGTGAGCCAGGACCTGGCTGCCCATAAGGAAGACGGCAGCGTACCAGAGCCAGGTGACGACATACTCGCTCACGTGGAAGGGGTAGTTATAGACGTACAGCGTGAGGTAGACGTCAGTCGCCATCAATGTCAGGACGGCAGGGATGACATGCCATCGGCTGCGACGCGCACCAAAGTAGAGCAGGCCTCCGCCCACAGCGGTGAAACCCACGCTCGTGGCTTGGAAGGTATGCGGCAGGATGCGGCTTAGAACAGCGACGAGTAGAGCGAAATAGGCAGCCATAGAAACCTCGGTCTCTAGATTCTAGCCGAACTGGAGAGCGGCGGTTGCAGAAAAGCTACGATCGCTAGCGCTGGATGTGTCCGTTCATCTCCATGTGGTCGACGCGACGGTCGCCGTTGACGAAGACGGTGCCGGCGAGAGGCACCCCGTCCCGCCCCAAGATCGAGGTTCCATACAGGAAGCGGAGATCGCGAAAGGTAACGGTTGTGAGGCCGTCTTCAGTCTCGCCGATGTCGTTGACCAGGGGAAACTGGGACCAGTCCAGGTATACGTGACCAAGCCAACTGCGCTTTGCAACCAGCGCCGCCAGGGTGCTCGGCGGCTTATAGTACACATCGGCCTGCGAACTTGAGCTGACCTCGCCGGTCAGCGTGTTGACCCTTGCCACCTGGAATGCCAGCGGCGTCTCCGTCACCGTCTGCCAGCGGAACGGATTTCCGGGAAACGGGTCTGCGGTCATCCGCACGATCTGCTCCTGTCGCAGACCTGCCTGCCGGGTCAGCTCCATGGCCTTCTGGCGCTCTACAAAACGCAGACTCCACAATCCGACGATTCCTGTCAGTGCAGCAATCGCCCAGCCCCGTCCACGGTACGGCGAACGCCGGGCGCCGACCTCGCTTCCCACCAGACCAAAGAGAGCGGGTGCAGTCAGCGCTGCCAGCAGCAGAAGAAACATCACCGGCTCGAAGATGAAGACGATCGATCCTTCATACCAACGTGGATTGAAAGGGAAGAACGGCCGTACGCCGTAATTGTTTGTCCAGTCCAGCAGGATATGCGAGAGGAGCGCGATCACGGAAAACCAGTAGATTCGCATCCATCGCACAGGCGGATCCGGTTCACCATAATGAGAAGCTCTCGGCATTGCCCTTCGTTGCAGGAGACGATGAATCAACCACACCGCGCCGGTTACGATGGCCGCCTCGAACGGTACTCCCAAAAACGTGTGAGTCCATCCGCGGTGATACTCAAGCCCCGCGACCGGCCCCTTTAAGGACCACAGCACATCCAGGTCCGGAGCTTCCGCAGCCAGCGTCATCGCCAGAGTTGCGTAAGCGGCTTTGCGATTGAAGCCGCTGCGCGACAGAACGGCGCCGGTCATGAAGTGGGTGACTGGTTCCATGTAGGACTCCAGCATACCTTGGCGGCGAAGATCTGCTCCGTTTAGTCTTCTCAGACTCCGACATGACTCTGGTTCCGGTGCTCGAATAGATCAGTGCCTGAGCACGGGGGCAATTGAACCGCATCGACAGCGACGTATAGAAATGGTCTGCCGCGTAACCCCTCGCCGCTAGCGATCTTCGTCGCTCTGGATACCCTTTGCACCTGCCACACGACGCCTGCGTCCAATTGCCTGACGATAGATTTATCAGCCTGAGATAGGATTTCAGAAAATCGAACTCGCACATCTACGCTAGAAAGAGACTGCGATCGAAATCTGTACTGAATATCCCTGGAACGTCGACTTGTCAGCGAATTCTTTAAAGAATTTAACCCCAGTGCTCACTTTCCGGGCCGGTAAGGTCACATTCGATGTGAACCCAAGGGCGTTGACCTTGTAATGTGCGGTGGACTGGGCCAGCGTGATGTTTGGTCCGGTCTTGTCCGTGGTTTGATATTGCCCATAGCCGACCAGCCCTAGTTGCAGGCTCAGGTCACTTTGCAGCGGGAAGACGTGGGTCAACGAATAATCGAGGTCGAAGGTCTCGCCAGGATGAATCTGGGTGCCCTGCTGCACCCCATGAAATTCGTACATCTCGAAGGCCGAGATCGCAGTTGCCTTGTTCTTCGTCAGGTAGACGGTTTCGCCTGCCGCTAACACATGCGTCCAATAGCCGGAGCCGACATTATCATTTGCGCCAGCATTGAATCTGCCCGTGGGAGCCAGGAAACCGTAGATTGTCCGAATGTCAGCGCGTTTCTTCCGCCAACCGAGAATCAGCGGCTGATAGTACGAGTCGGCAAATCCGCCGCCTCCACTGATCGAACCATCTTCATCGGAGCTGAGCGAATTATCGGCAACCGGAAGGGTGGCAGATGCCGAATAGAGCGCTCCTCCCAATGTCCGTAGGGGCTTGCTTACCCAAGCGAAGCTGTTCATGTCCATCAACAGTGAGTGTCGTCCTGTGGCGGTGATCTCGCCATCGGTCCCACGGAGTGTGTCGCGTCCGTAAAACAGGAAGAGGTTTGCGTAAGTAAATCCGGGCTCTGGTGTTACCCCTGAGTTTGTGGCGCTCATTCCCGTTGGGTAGACACCTCTGACTTGCGCTTGAGTAGGGCGGTTCAAGGCACAAACGGCAGCCAGAATGAACGAGACTATCCACATGGATGCGGTGGATTTGCGGGTTCCCACTACTCCCCAATCTCCCTTACATCTCATTTCATCAGAGCCAGGTTTCGCCAGAGATTTTCAAGGCTGTCAGTTCCACCGAAGAGCGTGGTGAAGTGCGTCGAGTCAATGAGAAGAAGATTACCGCCCCGCTGATCCTTGGGAGGCATCCAGAGCAGGCAGTTGAACTCTTTATTGCCCGCCGCCGTAAAGGGATGCGGGCGATCCGGATCAATGGGCTGGCGGGCGAGCACATGCACGGATTCGCCGTTTTGGGGGATGAGTTCGTAGTGCGGCAGGTGAGGATGGAAATTGAACGTTGGGACATGATTGAGTAGCCCAAGTTTGTCGAAGTCTCGAAAGGTCGTGAGCGGCGCGATTTCTTTGGTGTCCTTGACCACCGCAGGACGTAGCCCATACTGGTTGATCACCGGGACATCAAGTGCCTTCATCAATGAACGGGTGTATTGGCTGAATCGCTGCTGACGTGGGACAAGCCGGTCGCCGTGGTGCTCGTATTCCATCTGGCGCTGCTCCATATTGCTAGTGAAGCCGACGTCGTGATGCGGAGCGAGCAAAAGGCAAGTGCCTTCTCGTTGGAGCCACTCGCGTATGGCTGCGATCTCTTCCGGCGCGGCTTCCTGTTCAGAGAGCAGATGGTCGAGGCCAAACACCATCAGCGTGTCGGTGTCTTCGAGGATTCGTTCGTCGATCGGAAGTTTGTATCCTGCCTGGTCAATGCGCTGGAATACGGCAACGGGATAGCCTGTGACTTCGCCGGCGATCTGCTGAAAGCTGAGCGTGGAGCGGTGGAATAACTCGAGTGTTCCGGCGATGCCCTGAAGAAACTGGGCGGCGCTAAACTCAGGCGTTTCGTAGGCTGGCCACGCGACGTTACGGACCTCGGTTATCGTGGAAAAACGATTTTCCATCGCCGCGGTATCACGTTGCGACTCCCATGGGTAGCTCCACGTCCAGTAGATGCTGATGCGACGTTTGCCCGGTGCGTATCTTCGCGGAACATGAGTCTGGTTGTACGTCCTTGCTGAAGCTTTCAATGCACTCATCGAAGGATCCTTTCATTGCTCCAACGGCCGGCTCTTGTGTTAATTTCCCAGCGCCGCAAGGTATCGAAGTGCCCTGATGCCAGGCAGGAAGAAGTAAGCTCCTCCACGTATCGTCGTAAAGGCTGGCAGGCCCTTGATCTTCCGTCGAATCGGCCGTTTCGGGATCGTCATGTCATAAGAACCGTCCTGCGTGCCGAAGATCGGATCCCGTTCGTTCCCTAACTCGTGAAAGTTAGGATCGTTTGCCCAGACATTCATAGCAAATTCGAATTGGCGGACCAGACTGGCACAACCGATAAAGGCGGCGATGCCTCGCTCGATGCCATCCTCGGGGGCGTCTTCCGGCAGGGCCGGTCCATAGGTGCCTCCGCGCCGGATCATCTTGCGCCTTTGCATGTTCGCCGCTGTGTCGCGCGGGTTCATCCGGCGGGCGTGTGCCCCAAGCGGACAGCCATAACCATGAGGGTCCATCTCTCCGTAATTGAAATCGTTATTGCGCTGCAAATCCCCGCCAAGTTCAGGATCATCTTTGTCCGGCGCCAGTACGAGCGGTGCGCCGCTGCGCCAGCGTCCCATCAGCTTGGCTGCTACGAGCTCCTGCTCTTCCCGCGTCGCTCCGTTTTGTCGAAGGAAATCACGAAACCTGCCTACGTGCTCCTCCATCATGAGGTATGCGAGGTAGCTTCCGTTGCGGGTGAGAATCTCAGGTTGTGGCAATACACAGGAGCCTTCTTCGTCGGGATAGCCTAGAAAAAATTCACCCGCTTTGATCGGCGGACCTGACCCGGGCGTCGGCTCGACACCGAATCCCTCGATCGCAGGTTGGGAGAGACGATCCCGATATCCGAAGTGTTCATGTGCATGGCCGTACGGTGCGATGGCTTCAAGGTCGAGAGACGAGAGAACCTCCACATCTGGAAGTCCCCTGAGATATTCTTCGTGTTCTCTCCGGCATCGTTCGCGTTCGACGACGTCGCGTGCGAACAAGATGACGATGGCGTGGAGTTCAGGGCTGCCCAACCCTCCAACCCAATGATCAGGGTGGTTTGCGCCGGTCGTACCTAGAATCGTCGCGCGCGCTGCCATTCCCTGTTGGAACTCCTCAGGGAAATTGGTCAGCGACGATTCATCGACACCCAATGTCCGCAGGCCGTTCCACGTGAATGCTACCGTCACCCATCGTGAGTCGAGATTGCTGGAGGCGACCGAGCTTGCCGTACCCACCTTATCGATGAGGCCGTTCAGCCACGCACGTCCTGCCTCTGCCTTGCGAAACGATAAGAACTCGTAGCGGGCAACAAGCGCGTGGGGCCGCGTGATAAGGAAGTGCTGAAGGTCTTCGAGCTCAGGCATCGGATGCTCTTGGAAGCTCTTGCAAGTCACTGTAGAAGGAAAATCCACCTCATCAACCCCTATCTCCGCTTGGGCGGGGACGCTTGTGAGCACCGGTTCAAGGGCACGATGCTTGACCCCAACTCATGCCGCCTATGTTGCCCTCACAGTGCCTTTAGTCCATGCCCAGGAAACGATGAGCCAAACATCTGCGAGTTTCCGAAGAGCTACCGTAAACATCGCACCCGATTGCGTGATCTGTTTGCCATGTAATTTGAATCCCATAGCATGGGGGTGCCTAGCGTTACCACATAGCACGCCAACGTGGCGAGTGATAGTGCCTATGTGGCTATTCCTGTAACATATCTGAAGCAGATCCGGTGGTTGCGGTGCGCCATTACATCGAGGCCTATAACAGAGGTGACGTGAAGGCCATGACAGCTCTTTTCGCCGCGCATGGATCGATCCTCGACGGTCTTGCCCCGCACGTGTGGAATGGCCCTACAGCCTGCGAGGATTGGTATAGGGATGCAATGGTTGCTGGCGAGCACGAAGGAGCCGCGGACTCACCTGTGCCGCCATTATCTTCTCCGTTCGTAAGGCCGTGTCGTATGTCGCCGGACAATGAAAACGGCGATGAGCGTGCAGCTTCTTCGACCTGAACCTGGCTTCTACTGCATCAGGTCGAGCATTTCGGAAAACTTCGCCTTTAGCTGCAATGCCTTCTTAATCTCATCGGCCGAGGCATAAGGATACTCCGCGTATTCCAGGAAGCTTGGGCACTGGTGTTCGCGAACGAATTTGATGAATGCCGGGACGTTCGTCTTCCAGTCCTCCGGAAAACCTTCAAGGTTCTCGAAAACTGTGTTCAGTCCGTATTTGCCGAAGAGAGCTACCGCGTCTTCGGTGTACTTATCGAAATCGGTATCAAAGATTCCCTGGTACATGAAGTATTTGTCGCTACCTATATCGAAGAGGACCCACCTGAGGTAGTGAAGTTTCAACACTTCAAGAGCCTCAGGCAGACCTGCTATCGTCTCCTGGATTTTGTTCCCGTATCCGCGAATAGCTCTCTCGGTTCCCGGCTTGATCTTTGCGATAATCGTGAAGCCGTAGTTTGCTGGTGTCTTCGGATAGACAGCTCCGTATCGTCCATTCTCGGGTTTGAAATATCCCTCTTTCGGAATCGCCATTGCCGATGGTTTCGTCCAGTCGCTTTGCATCTGCGCGAGGGCCACCGGCTGCGAATTGCTCTTTGGCATTGCTTGTGTTGCCATATCCTTTTCTCCTTTGACTTACTTTTCACGAGTCACACGGAAACGGTCTTCCCGCTCGATCCGAAAAGCCTTCTCGATACCCGGCCTGAAGAAGATCCTAAAAACGTGAGTGCCTTCGCACGCATCCACTCGATCTTGATAGGATCGCGAAACTCAATCGCTTATGAACCGATCAGGTGGTCCCGCACCCGCTCGAATTCTTCATTTCGGTTCGCTGGCGAGACGGGCGGAGATTCCAGAACGAGTCATTCACTACTGGCCTGAAAATAGATCCGCCGCTGTGCCCGGACAACTAGGGCAACCCCTAATAGATTTGACCTCTTCTTCCTTGGGAAGCCTGAGCCGGTTATGCGTTACAAGTGGGCAGCTAGCAATCCCATCTCACTTGTACGATGCAGCAGCAAGCGCGTAGAACAACCGGAGATCCTTACTCCGGTGGAGATTCGCGCAATCCTAGATGAACTTTGCGAACCTGCCCGAACTGTCACCATGCTTGCAGCCATCACAGGCATGAGGCGTGGTGAACTGTTCGGTTTGAAATGGGAAGACCTCGACTTCGAGCGGCGTACTATCCGTGTCGTTCGGAGTCTGGTTGACCAGATCGAAGGCAAGCCGAAGACGGAAACATCACGGAAGCCTCTGCCGATGTCGGACGACCTTGCAGAGGCCCTTGTAGACTGGCGTAAGAAGGCAGAGTACACAAAGCCCTCTGACTGGGTATTTGCGTCTCCTATCTCGTTTGGAGAACGTCCCTACTGGCCGGATATGCTGCTTCGCCGACACATCCTCCCGGCAGCAAAACGGCTAGGCATCCAGAAACGCATTGGATGGCACACCTTCAGGCGTACCGCTGCGACTCTTCTAATGTCGTTGGGGGCAAGCGTGAAGACGGCTCAGGAACTCATGCGGCACGCCACGGCAGACATTACTCTTGAGCTGTACGCTCAGGCTGTCACCGAGGATAAGCGAATGGCACAGAACGCACTCGCTGCACTCATCAATGGCGAGGCAGTTCAAAGGGCAGAAGTAAGGGTTTAGGCTAACTGAACCCTTCTGCACCCTTATTTGCACCTATTTGCTGTGTCGGAGATTGGTAACTGATTGGAATAAATGGTCGGGACGACTAGATTCGAACTAGCGACCTCACCCACCCCAAGGGTGCGCTCTACCAGGCTGAGCCACGTCCCGACTTTTTGCCTGCAGTCCGGGCGGACGGCAGCGGGGTTATTTAGGTTAAGTGTACACGAGCGACCTTAGTTCGTGGGAGCAACGTATTCCTTCGGGAGTGAACCTCCCTCGCCGAAGAAGAACTCGTTCATCTGCTCAACCAGGAACTCCTGTGCCTCGCGTGTCCATGGCTGCAGACGGTATTCGTTCAGCAGCATCTTCTGCCGTTCCACCCATTCGCCCCATGCCTTCTTAGATACGTTTTTGTAGATCTTCTGGCCGAAGTCAGAGTCGAACGGCGGCTCGTCCAAACCCTCCATCTCTGCCTTGTACTTCGTGCAAAACACCATGTGCGCCATGAGTCTTCTATCGCTCCTTCAACACCTCTATTCTACGATGATTCCTCGTTCAGCTCGTCTAACCACGTTTTCCTTTTGCCTTCTGATCGCGAAGGCGCTTCTTCGTCTTGCCTTTTCGCTTCGGCTTTCCTGACCGGTCCGGGCTGGTATGACTATCCTCTCGCTTCGATCGCCGCAGAGACCGTGGGGCAGCAGCGTTCTCATATTCCGAGGGCAGCAGAGCGAACTGCAGGCGACGCTGTTGGCGGTCGATACGGTCAAGCAGGACGTGAACGCGCTGTCCGATCTTGAAGACCCGTCCGTTCCTTCCCCCCACGATCGTTCTGTCCGTGTCGCGGAAGAAGTAGCGGTCATCCTGCAGGCCGGCCAGAGGGACCATGCCCTCGATAAACAGCTCGTCCAGCTCGACGAAGAAGCCGTACTTTGTGCACGAGAGGATAATGCCGGTGAAGTCGTCGCCGACACGGTCCTGCATGAAACGAATCTTTTTCCACTCGATCAGCTCGCGCTCAGCATCGTCCGCCCTGCGCTCGGTCTGACTGGACTCGGCAGCGATAGCGTTCAGCTCGTCCTGCGGTAGAGGACCTTCCCGTTCCGATCGAGGCGAGGGAATTGTTTTCTTGGTCGGCTTCTCGACGCCCCACGGTTGCGGCTCGCTACTCGGAATGGGAAATCCCTTCGAGTCGGCTCCACTGTGGAGGAGGTACCGAAGCAGGCGATGAACGATCAGGTCAGGGTAGCGCCGGATCGGCGAGGTGAAGTGCGTATAACTGGGCGAGGCAAGTGCGAAGTGTCCCACGTTCTGTTCGCTGTACCTGGCTTGTTTCAGTGAGCGCAGCATCAGGTACGAGAGAATGCGCTCCTCCGGCTTACCCTGAATCTTCGCAGTCAGTTTCTGGTACATCTGCGGCGTTACCGGAATTGCGTCGGGAATCTCATGTGTCTGGGCTTGACGACCACGTCCGCGCACATCGCGACGATCTCCTCGCGTCTGCACCCGCTTGACCGGGAGGTTGCTGAAACCGAGCGTGTATCCGAACTGCGCGGCCGTCTCCTCGAAATCGACGATGCGCTTCGGGTCAGGAGTCTCGTGGATGCGATAGATGCCCGCAATCCCATTGCTCTCAATCCAGTGGGCAACGCATTCATTGGCCGCGAGCATGAACTCTTCGATTAGGCGATGAGACCAGCCTCGCTCGGAGCGAACGATGGCCTGCATGTTGCCGTCCGGGTCGAACTGCACAACTGGCTCCGGCAGGTCGAAGTCGATGGAACCACGACGCCTTCGTTTTGCATTCAGGAGAAGCGCAAGCTGATGCATCTGCTCAAACTCTCCCACCAGATCGCTGAACTGAAGACGCGTTGCCGCATCGCCATCCAGGATGGCCTGCACCTGCGTGTAGGTCATGCGCCGAGCGCTGCGGATGATGCCTTCGCATACCTCGAAGCCGACCACCTCGCCGCGTGGGTCGATCTCCATCAGGCAGCTCTGGACGAGGCGATCTTCGTCCGGGCGCAGACTGCACATCCCGCTCGACAGATCATTCGGGAGCATCGGAATCGCGCGATCCGGGAAGTAGACGGAATTGCCTCGCAGCCGTGCTTCCAGATCGAGATCCGTGCCGGGTCTGACATAGTGGCTCACGTCTGCGATATGAACCTGCAGCTGCCAGTTTCCATTCGCGAGCGGTTTTATGTACACCGCGTCATCAAAGTCCCGCGCCGTTTCGCCGTCGATCGTGACGATGGGAAGACCGCGGAAGTCGCGGCGCCTTGTAATCTCATCGGCTGCCAGGGTATCGACCGTCTGTTTCGCGGAGGCAGAGGCCTCGGCGAGGACCTGCGCGGGGAAGACTCGCGGGAGATGGTGCTTGCGAATGACAATCTCGACGTCGACCCCGAAGGCATCCGGCGGCCCGAGGACCTCGATCACGCGTCCGCGAGCAGGTCTTCCCGGCGTGGGATAGCCAGTGATCTCGACGTCCACGGCGAGGCCTTCGAGCGGGCGCAGCGGATCTTCTGCCGCAGTCCACTGCCGCTTCTGCTCCTGGGCCTCTTCGCCAAGAACACGGTGCGGCGTTGCGGTAGACTCAGGGACGATCTCATCACCCTCGACGATCAGGATCGGCTGGGTCGTGCGCTCGTCGAAGGGCATAACGTAGTTGCCTTTCGCCAGCGGCATGTCTTCCCATGGGCTGCGGCGATGGGACTTTGCGTAGTGGAAGATCCCGACGACGGTCGGATTGCGGCGTGTAAGCACGCGAGCGACCCTGCCCGAACGGCGTCCTTCACGATCGCGTGGAGCCTCGTCGACGAGAACCTCATCACCCTGCATGGCTCCATTGATCTCGTTGGGCGGGATGAAGAGGTCGTCTTCGCGATTTGTGCTTCCGTTGGGGCGGACGAAGGCATATCCGTCGCGGTGCAGGTCGATCCGTCCGGCGACGAGGCGATCGCGGGTGGGATGAGCTTCAGTTGTCGACGACGTGTTTCGCGGAGCGCGAGCCGTTCGTGACGGGGTCGCGGAGGGAAGGCTCCACTGTTCTTTATCGATCTTGACAAGGGCTCCTCGCGCCGCCATCCGAGTGAGCTGTTCGAGCAGCAGGCGCCGTTCTCGTCCGCCTCCCAGGCCCAGCTCCCGCACCAGCTGTTTGTATCCAGCACGCTGTCCCGCCGAGCGCTCGATGCGGTTGAGGAGTTCGCGGTCAGTGAATTTATACGGATGCCCGGGCATTTACCAAGAATAGACTGCGGAGCTGTTCTGACGAGACTCTGGCAGGTTCAGCGTCTTGCCGAAAGAGCCGTGGGTTCGCCGCGAAGAAGATTTGCCGCCTGTTCCAGCGTGGTTGCGGGCGGTGTCGGGCGGAAGTCGGTCTTTATCTCGTCCTCCTGCTCGCTGATGTTTTTGAAGAGCAGAACGTGACCCTGAATGTGGACGTGGGATTCAGTGATCTGCCATATCTTCGGTGCGAGCGAGCGGCGTTCGACATTGAAGGTTCCACCCTGTTCCATTCGTCCCAGCAGACCGAATCCGAAGGTTACGTCATGGATCAGCTTCCCTGAGATGCGCTGGATGCGGTTTTCCGGCTTGGCTACGGTGATCTCTCCGGCCATGGCGGCAAAGACTCGTCCCTCCATCGAAGGAGGGTTGAAGTTCGGATCCGGGACGAAGGAAAACGTCGTCTCCTGAGGAGTGTCTGACTTGATCGTCCAGAGGAAGGCGTTCGGGAGCAGACGCAGCATCTCTTCGGCCCGCTTATCGTCCTGCTGGCTGTCCTTGCGTTGCTTCTCCTGCTGGGAGGGATCGTGGATAAAGGACTGGATACGCTGATTTTCCTTGTCGAGATCAGCGGGACTGAGCGGCTGGCCGTTTTGGCGGATCTTCTTTTTGATGGAGCCGTTATCGGTCTCGACCACTTCGTAGACGAACTCTCCCTCGGGGCGGCGGACGGTGGAGCGATAGCGCCAGCGGGAGTGATCGTTAGAATCGGCAGCGATCTCGGTATCAACAGCGACCTTGACCAGCTGCTGAGCGTGAGCGTCGCTTCGTTGTTCAGCGAGTCCGGGAGGAACCAACAGACCGAAGGAGAGAACCGAGACAGCAAAGGTGCTGCAAAGCTTGCCGAATATCATTCCTTTTCGCGACCCTCTTTCTCTGAAGATAGGATGCAAATGGACAGCTTACTGTCATCCCGAAAGGGGTGGCAGGGTACCCTGTTTTTGCGCAAATTCTTGATTCAAAACGACATAGGTCCGGACCTCGGGGGCTAAATTATTGATTTGCAAAGACTTACGGAAACTGCCCAAGATCCCGCCATCCGGGAAGCCTGAGTTTCGGCGCTAATCCAGCTAATCTTAAGTATAGGCGCCCGGATTGGGTGAAACGGCAGATTTAAGCCACGCCGAATCAGCAGCTTGCATCAAAATACCCTTGACTGCCGTAGCGGCAGAGCTACGGCTGGGTAGCTACGGAGGTGTCCAGGGCAGCTTCGATGCCGGGATTGACCTCGGCGTGCGCGAACTCGGCGGCGACACGAATGCCGTTCATGATGGCTTTCTCATTCGAGGAGCCGTGGCCGACGATACAGACGCCGCGGACGCCGAGCAGGGGCGCTCCGCCGTACTCGTTGTAGTCGAGACGCTTTTTGAAGTCGCCGAAGGCGCGACGGGAGAGCAGGGCTCCCACCTGGGAGGTGACTGTGGATTTAAGGGCATCGCGGAGGGTGTGACTTACCAGCCGGACGATTCCTTCGGACGCCTTGAGGGCGACGTTGCCGACGAAGCCGTCGCAGACGGTGACGTCGCAGTTTCCGTTGTAGATATCGCGGCCCTCGACGTTGCCGACGAAGTTGATTCCCGGAAGCGCACGCAGGAGGGGCAGGGTGTCGCGGGTGAGGGAGTTCCCCTTGGAGTCTTCTTCGCCGATGGAGAGCAGGCCGACGCGAGGGTTGGGGATCTTGAGGACGTTCTGGGCAAAGATGTGGCCCATGACGGCGAACTGGACCAGATTGTCGGGGTCGCAGTCGACGTTAGCTCCGACGTCGAGGATGAGGGAAGGGGTTCCGCGCGTTGTCGGGACGGTGCTGGCCAAGGCGGGACGGTCGACGCCGGAGAGCATCCCCAGGACCATCTTGGCGGTGGCCATGGCGGCGCCGGTATTTCCTGCCGTGAAGAAGCCGGCGGCTTTTCCGTGCCCGGAGGTTGCGCGGGAGGAGACCCCTTCGCGAACCATCTTGAGGCCCACACGCATGGTGGAGTCGCGCTTGCTGCGGACTGCCTGGGCGGCCTTATCGCCCATGGTGATCCACTCGGAGGCGGGGGCGATGAAGATGGGAAGGTGCTTCTGATGTCGGACGTGCTGGCGGAGGATGGGGCGCAGAATCTCTTCTGGTCCGACCAGGTGCACACGCACGTCGTAGTGGCGTGCCGCTAGAACGGCCCCGCGGATCTCTGGATCGGGGGCCTTGTCGGAACCCATCGCGTCAACGACGATGTCGATCGGCATCAGGAAACAATAACAGGATTTCTATTGGCAGAAGGGTACTTAGCTGGCTTCCTTGACCGTAAGGACATCACGACCCTTGTAGGTTCCGCACTTGCGGCAGGCGCGATGAGGCAGCTTGCGCTCGTGGCAGTTGGGGCACTCGGAGAGACCGGTGGGGGTGAGGAAATCATGGCTGCGGCGCTTGGCGGTGCGCTGCTTGGAGTGGCGCCGTTTTGGATTAGGCATTGCAGTATCCCTTTCGCTTCGCCCGGACCCGGGCGAAGGCGCGGGACGCGGAGCGGAAAAACTCTTTTAGTGCTTAACCTCGATCTTGTCAGCCAGTCCCGCCAGAGCATTCCAACGCGGATCAGACGGTGTCTGTTCGCAGGAGCAGATTGCGAGGTTCTGATTCTGACCACAACGAGGGCAGAGGCCCTTGCAGTCCAGCTTGCAGAGGGTTCGAGGGGGCAGGGAGAGTAACACCTGCTCACGCACGACATCCTCAAGCAGAAGACCGCTCTCCTCATAATAACCGATTTCGGTCTCGTCGGGGGTAATTGCGTGTTCGCCCATCTCGCTATCGGCTTCGGTGGGGCGGAAGACGAGGTCGAACTCGCCAGAGAGGTTCTGGGGAACGGGCTCGACACAGCGGGCGCAGAGAATCTCGAACTCGCCGTTATAGGAGGCCCGGAGGCGAATGTCGTTTACCTGGGAGTTTCTGCCGCGCTCTTCGCTGCGGTGCTCCACCAGCAGATCGGCCTGCCCTTTTACGGGAAGAGGAGAGACCTGGCGGATGTCGGGGCCGTATTCGAGGAGTCCGGGAGCGATGGTCTCGTCGATCTGGAGGGGTTCGTCGAAGAGTTGAACGGGGGTAATGAGCACGTCTTTAAGGGTAGGACTTTGGTGGGGCGGGGTCAAATGGGCGAGCCCAAGCTAGGCTTCGCATGCCGACACAGAGGCGGTGAGCTCTCTGCTGGCAGGCGACGATCCGAATCTCGGATTAGCAATGGAGAAAAAATTTCTCTTTTGATACAGACAATCATAGGGTGACTGTTTTAATGTGGTGCGGATGAACTCCATCGGCATGAGATTGCACCTGTTTGGAAGAGCAGCCGGGATGATCTTTGCGCTGGGCGCGCTTGTTGCATCGGCTCGCGCAGCGGATCTCCCGCGGCTGGAGCACGCCGATGGGCGCTACACGCTGGTGGTCGATGGACGGCCTTACTTCCCGCTGGGAGCGCAGGTGGGGAACTCAAGCGGGTGGCCGGCGATGCTCGAGGAGCTTTGGCCCAAGGCTGAGGCGCTGCACCTGAACACGCTCGAAGTTCCCATCTACTGGGAACAGATGGAGCCGCGCGAGGGAGTCTTCGACGATACGGTGGTCGAGGACGTGATTCGACAGGCACGAGCGCATCATGTGCGGCTGGTGCTGCTGTGGTTCGGGACGTGGAAGAACGGGAAGATGCACTACGTTCCTGATTGGGTGAAGCAGGATACCCAGCGGTTTCCACGGATGGTGACGCGCGGCGG
Source organism: Edaphobacter sp. HDX4 (assembly GCF_036877565.1). Lineage (NCBI taxonomy): Bacteria > Pseudomonadati > Acidobacteriota > Terriglobia > Terriglobales > Acidobacteriaceae > Edaphobacter > Edaphobacter sp. HDX4. The sequence goes on along the minus strand of NZ_JAEDXW010000001.1, from coordinate 484,513 downwards.
ACAGAAGATCGATGTGCTGAGTGCGAACTCCGAGGCGAATCTGGACGCAGATCGCAAGGCATTTGTGCACCTGATGCGCGTACTGAAGCAGACGGATGGAGACCAGCACACCGTCGTGATGGTGCAGGTGGAGAACGAGTCCGGAGCCCTGGGCAGCGTGCGGGATTTTTCGCCTGCAGCGCAGAGACAGTTCGAGGGTGCAGTGCCAGAGGCTCTGGTGAAGGCGCTGGGCAAGACGGCAGGGACGTGGAGGCAGGTCTTTGCGGAGGATGCGGACGAGACGTTCCAGGCCTGGAGTGTAGCGCGTTATATCGGCCAGATTGCGGCGGCGGGAAAACAGGAGCTGGCTCTGCCGATGTATGTGAACAACTGGTTGAAGAGTCCGCGCGGATACCCGGTGCTGACGATTCCGGGAGAGGATTACCCGAGCGGCGGCCCGACAAGCAACATGCTGGCGGTGTGGAAGGTTGCGGCTCCTGCGATCGATATTCTCGCCCCTGATATCTACGTTCCCAATACGGAGCGGTATCGCGATGTGATGGAGCAGTTCAAGAGGCCAGATAATCCGCTGTTCATTCCGGAGACACATGGGTTCGGGCATTTTCCGGGAAGTCAGGGAGCGGCAAGAAATCTTTTTCTGGCGATCGGAGCGGGGACGATCGGGTTTGCTCCTTTCGGGCTGGATAATTTTGCGCCTGTGAGTGCGGACGGTAAGCCGGATTACGAGCAGACAGGCCTGGCGCAGAACTATGAGCTGCTGAGCCCCATCGCCGATGAGCTGGCGCAGCTGCAGTTCGCGGGGAAGGTGCGGACCGCGGTAGAGGAGCCAGGGCTGGAACAGGTGGAGCTGACGTTCGGCCGGTGGAGTGCTCTGGTCAGCTTCCCTCCCGCGTATGCGGCGAGCGCGGATACGGGTGGGCTTTCGCTAACGGCTGCGTTGCACATGGGGCGGGTGATGGTGGCGCAGCTTGGTCCGGATGAGTTTCTGGTGGCTGGTATCGATGCGAGAGTGAACTTCCGGGTGACACCTCCCGCGGGAGAGAAGCAGGCGCAGCTGCTAACGGTGGAACAGGGAACGTACACGGGAACGAAGTGGCAGCCGAGTCGGTTATGGAACGGCGACGAGACGGATGCGGGGTTGAACTTCAAGGCGCCGGGCAGCGTGGTCCGGGTGAAGCTTGGTACGTATTGAGTGCGAAAGGATAGGAGAGGGGCGGATGATGCGGATTTTTTCAGTTTCGGGGGTAGCCGCAGTTTTGTTGAGTGGAGCGTTTGCCGTTGCGCAGACGGCGACGGCTCCTCCGAAGACGTGGGTGGATCGCGACACGGGCCATCGTGTCTTTCGTGTCACGGACGAGCCGGGGTCTTCGGGCTTTTACTTCAACGTGAATGCTTACTCGCCCGACGGCAGCATCATGGTTTATACGGCTCCGGATGGAATCCACACGATGGAGCTGGCCACGCGGAAGACGCGGCTGCTGGTGCCGAATCCCGGGAGCGCAGAGAGTGCTTCGCCGCAGGAGCGTATGCGGGACGGCAATCACGCCATCGTCGTGGGCCGGAAGACGAACAGCGTGTTCTTCTCGCGCATGGATGCGGCGACGCATCTGCAGACGATCTTCAAGGCGGACCTGATCTCCGGGAAGGTTACGAAGCTGGCAACGCTTCCTCCGCGTGCAACGATCTCGACGGTCAATGCAGATGAGACGCTGGGCGCCGGTGTGTACACGGAGACGGAGGCAGGAGCGCAGCAGGAGTATGGACGGGGTGCGGCGCGACCCGGTCCGCTGGTTCAGCCGGAGGGTAAGGGCGCGATGATGGAGCGCCGTCTGGCTACGCGCATCCCGGTGGTGCTGTTTACGGTCGATCTGAATACGGGCAAGGTGAAGCAGCTGTTTCACTCGACGGACTGGATCGGGCATCTGCTGTTTTCTCCAGTCGATCCCACGCTGCTGATGTACTGCCATGAAGGGCCGTGGCATAAGGTGGACCGCATCTGGACGATCCGGACGGATGGAACCCACAACGAGCTGCGGCACAAGCGCACGATGCTGATGGAGATTGCTGGCCACGAGTTCTGGGGGCAGGATGGTCAGACGGTCTGGTACGACTGGCAGTTTCCCAAGGGCGAGGACTTCTGGCTGGCCGGCTTCGATATCTCGACGAATAAGCGCGTCGCCTATCATCTGCAGCGCGATGAGTGGTCGATACACTTCAACGTCAACCAGGGCGCGACGCTGTTTTGTGGAGATGGTGGAGATCCGGGCCAGGTGGCGCACTCGCAGAACGGCGAGTGGATCAACCTGTTTCATCCGGAGTGGCGCAAGAACGATGACAGCCTGAACGAGCCCACTTTCTGGAAGCCGGGTGTCTTTCATCGTGAGAAGCTGGTGAACATGGCGCACCACAACTACAGGCTTGAGCCGAATGTGCGCTTTTCACCGGACAGCAAGCTGATCTTCTTTACCTCGAACATGTTCGGCGCGAGCTATGTCTTCGCCGTCGAGGTGGAGAAGGCTGCTCCCGGGGCTGCTGATCTTGAGTCCACTCCTGAGCTGGCTGCAAAGTATGCGCCGGCTCCCACATCTACTCCAGCGGACAAGTAAAAATAGAGAGAGATATGCGACGCTACTCACAAGTTATTCAGCTGTTGCCTCAGTTCCGAGAAGAGTACATCCGGTACCACGAGAAAGTCTGGCCGACGGTTCTGGCCACGATCGAAGCCTGCAACATTCGCAACTATTCGATCTTCCTCTATGACTCGCTGCTGGTGGCTTACTTCGAGTACCACGGCGAGGATTATGAGGCGGACATGCAGCGCATGGCTGCCGATCCGGAGACGCAGCGCTGGTGGTCGATCATGGATCCCATGCAGGAGCCGGTGTCGGCTGCAGCTGAGGGCAAGCGCTGGCTGGAGATTCCGGAGGTCTTCCACTTCGACGGAGCACCGGTGGTAAAGAGCTAGTTCACTGGTGGCGAACCCGGCATTGGGCAGGGTCGTACTCTCGAGAGTGCCGGAGCTGGCGTTCAGGGAGTCGACTGACCATGAGCGCTGCCGGCGTCCGCCCGATCTAGTGAATCGTGCGGAGCTGGAGAGGCTTGCGGAGAGGTTTCTGCGAGCCCGTCTGTTCGGGAGAGAGACTGGTGAAGGCCTCGTGCGCAGGAGCATACTGCGAGGCCGTTTCCACGGGAGCAGGGAGATTGGGATGACGGAGGGCGGTGATCGCCATTCGTGTGCCTTCGTACGATCCATAGATGATATTGGCGCGGAAGATATCGTTGCGGAAGGTGAGGATCTGCCGTCGAGCGAAGCGGAAGAGGTGGTTGCCAGGCCTGTAGTTGCGTTGTTCCGGTCCGCCGGCAGGCTGGGGTACGGTGGGGTTGCAGTCTTTGAGATTGACGACGCCGACGAAGTTGTCGGTATGCATTACGTCGCCCGTAGCGTTCTGCACCGAGACGGGGAAGTCGGAGCGGGAGACGTAGTGGACCGATTCAACGCATCCGGCGAAGCTTAGGTCGCGAATGACGGCTGAGCGTTCCTGGTCGATGTCTGAGGCGATGTGGTGGATGAAGCCTTTTTGTTTCACCGCAAGCACTGCGCCGGTATCGCGAGTGGAAGAGCTGATCCAGACGGGATCGGGCGAGCCTGTCGGCTGCCAGCTCCAGATGCGAAGGTGGTCGCGCCGATCATAGCTGTTGAGACTCTTCTGCCAGTTCATATCTTCGGGTCTGCCATCGAGGTAGAAGGTCCTCATGGGCTGCTGCGCATATCCGTTGTTGTTCAGAAGGGCGTAGAGATTCTTCATGACAGAGCGACGGGAGACGGGATCGGAGTTTCTCCATCCGGCACTGAGGAATGCGGAGCGAACCATCGATGCGGAACCGATGAAGACGAGGTTGATCATGTCGGCATCGACATCTTTTCTGGTCACGACTCTGGCGGGAAGCTGGCTGACGAGATGGTCGAGCTCTTCGGTAGGTGCGGTGTTCTGCGGCACGAGCTCATCGGAGATGGCTCTGTCGGGGAGTGAGAACGCCGTCGTCGTCTCCAGGCGGATATCGGTTCCGGCGCGATAGTAGATCTCTGGCTCGGGGAAGATGGGGAAGACAGCTTTGAACGCAATCAGCACAGGGTCGGAGTATGGATTCCACGTAGGCAGATGGATAAGCCGGCTGCTGATGCTCCCCTGGAAGGTATCGGAGCTGCGAATCCCCTGAATGACTCCATTGCGGACCGACTCACGAGCATTCTCAACCTCGGCCACTTTAGCGTCGATCGGTACGCTCGTGCCCGAGGTGGTGACGGCGCGATGAAATTCAAGCTCGAGAGCGGCGGTCTCATGCCTTATGCCAAATCCGACTTTGCGTTTGCTGCGGACCACGCCTTCGATAGAGGAACCCACCGGAAGAAGGACATCGTTACCGCAGACCACATCCCGGGTGAGGATGGCATGTATGGGATCGCCTGGATTCGCAGTGTACGTAGAGACCGGCGCAGAGAGGCGGATCCAGAGTGGCTGGCTTGTCTGGAGAGTATTGCAGGCAAGTACCGCACGCGCGGAGTACAGAAGGCATAGCAGGGAGAGCGCGCGACGGAGATAAAGAGGGGTTTTCCTGATGACGAGCCCTCCGTTCCTCTAAAGATAACAAGAGAATGAGGGTCCCGCTATTCGGCGGGATAAAGATGCTGTTACAAAAAGCCTTTGCTGTGAGTTGGGGACGATAGAACTCGCTCCGATTTGTGTCAGAGAAGCAGGGTTCTTGTCTGAAAGTGCCAGATGGCCTAGGCGATCCCGGGGGAGATCTCCGGAGGTCCGCACTGTGAGGCATGGGTGCGACGACAGCTTCTCGAATGAATGCGAAGATGGATTCCGGCAATTTGAGATACGAAATGGAGGACTCACTCGATGAGTGTCGCAATGAAGGATCTTTTCCTGGAAACACTGAAGCGTGAAGAGGCCGGAACGCGCAAGATGCTGGAGCGCGTGCCTGAAGGGCACAACGACTGGGTACCTCATGAGAAGTCGATGAAGCTCGGGTATCTTGCCTCGCTGGTGGCGTCGATGCCGAACTGGATTGCTTGGATGATCGAGCAGGATGAGCTGGACTTTGCTCCCGTGGGTGAAAACAAGTCTAAACCTGCGGAGTGGAAGACCACTGCGGATCTGCTGGCGATCTTCGACGACAGCATGAAGAAGTCGCTCGCGGCCCTCACGTCGACCACGGACGAACATCTGCTTACTAACTGGAAGCTGAAGGCCGCGGGGTATCTGGTTACCGATGAGCCTCGATACATCAACATCCAGCAGGGAATGCTGATGCACTGGGCCCATCACCGTGGGCAGCTGACGGTCTATCTGCGGCTGCTACAGGCTGCGGTTCCGGCGCTCTATGGGCCCTCGGCAGATGAGAAATTCTTCTGATGCTCGAGAGCGCGCAATCAGCGGCTGCTTCCGGGATTGGCCTGCAGCCGCTGGATGTTGGCCAGAGTATCCGGATCGTTTGGACGCAGCTCGAGAACCTTGCGATAGAGGGCGAGCGCGCGGTCGGGATGGCCTGACTGCTGGTAGAGAATGGCGAGATTGAAGTAAGGCGTTGGGTCCGTGGAGCGATGATCGATTGCGCTCTGGAACATCGCTGCAGCCTGATCGGTGTGTCCCTGCTGATAGAGCAGCACGCCAAGGTCGGTATAGGCGGCGGAGTCGTTCGGAGACAGAGCGATGGCGCGTCGGAACTCGGTCTCCGCCTCTTCCCTGTGTCCGGACTGATTGAGGACGACTGCGAGATTGAGAGTTGTTCCAGCGTCTTTCGTATCCAGATCGAGCGCGCGGCTATATGCCGCCTGCGCATCGTCAAGTTGACCCAGGCGGGCGTAGGTCTCGCCCAGGCTGGAGTAGGCGCGCTGGTAGTGAGGATTGAGGCGGATGGCGTTCTGGTAGGCTTGCACGGCTTCTGTGAGCTTTCCATCTTCACGGAGGGTGAAGCCGAGATTGAAGTAGAGGGTCGGGCTTGAGGGAGTGGCCTCAAGCGAGCTGCTGTAGAGAGCAGCGGGCGAGTTCCAATCAGAGAGTCGACTCTCCAGGCGGGTGATTCCCCACACCGCCCAGAGGGCAGCGGCGGCGATGACGATGTTTCGCGCGGGCGGCTTCGTGTATGTGATGGCCGCAACGATCGCGATGGCTGCACCGACGGAGGCGATGTAGGCAAATCGCTCGGCCATGCCCTGATAGAGGAAGATGAGTCCGCAGAAGGGGACGAGAGCCACAAGAAGCCATGCAAGGCCGAACGCGCTGACTGGGCGGTGTCTGCTTATCCACACAAGGAGCGCCGTCAGCATGAGCAGTGTCACCCAGGCGAGTATCGCGGGCACTGATAGCGCGTTGGCGGGCATCGAGGTAGAGCGCTCAACGCTCATGTGGATGGGCAGAAGCGTCCAGCCGATGTACTTCCATAACTCCGAGGCAAATGCGAAAGGAGAGGCGGGACCGGAGGCTCCGTGCGCACCGACGGCGAAGCGGATGGCGAAGAAGAGAGCGATGGCCGCGAGATCTACACCGAGAATGATGATTGCGAAGCTACGACGGGGCGGGGTTGTATCGCCGCGGGAGTACAGAAGGATTGCAAGAGCGGTGAACGGAAGAATGAGGATGCCGGACTCGTGTGAGAGCAGGGAGGCGAGGGCACATACAGACGCTGCGACCAGATGGTGAGGCTTACGGGTTTCGAGAAAGTGCAGTGAGCAAAGAAGGCCAAGCAGAAGGAAGAAGAGGCAGAGAGGATAGGCGCGAGCGCTGACCCAGGCGACGGCCTCCGAGTTGATGGGCAGGCTGATCCAGAGAAGCGCGATCGCTGCAGCGACGATGGAAGAGAGGCGCAGGCGGCGAAGCAGGCGTACAAGAAGGATTCCGTTCAGAGCGTGCAGAACGAGGCTGGTGAAGTGGAATCCCGCGGGGCTGAGTCCCCAAAGATGACGATCGATGGCAAGAGAGAGCCAGTAGAGAGGGCGATAGGACGAGCCGGCGCTGGCAGCTCGGAGCTCGGAGGTGAAGGCGACGGGCGCGGCCACGAAGCGCGTGAAGACGGTGTGCCAGGAGGCGAGGCTGGTGTTGCGGACGATCTGATCGAGATCATCGTAGACGAAGGGCGCCTGCAGAACGCGGCCATAGAGCAGCAACGTCCAGCCAGCAATGACAAGAAGCCACACCCAGCCGGGTAGGGTTTCGGTCCAGTGGAGGGGAGTGGGGCGATGTTTTGCGGCTCGCGGCTGGGCCATGTGCTGATGATAGTGGTTTGGAATGATCTGAGTGCGATCGGACTCTCACTGGTGCAGGAGAGTGATTTCAGCGAAGAGAGATGCGTCGCTATGCAACGGGGCAGGTATAACCGAGAAATAATCTGATTCCAGCTATCCCGGCTGCTCCCGCGGCGAGGCACTGCGGGGCATTTTCTGCTGTGACGCCGCCAAGGGCGTAGACAGGAACGGGCGCGGCGGCGAGGCAGGCCTGATGGAGTACGTCCAGGCCTGCCGGCGGGGTGACGATCTCACCGCGTACGGTCTTGCCGAAGACCGGCGCGAAGAGAATTGCATCGGCATGATTGCGGCGCGCGATCTGCACCTCAGCCAGCGTGTGACAGGAGACGGTGACGACCGGCGATGGCAGGTGGAACTTCTCATAGCGGCGCCGGACATCGTAGGGCCGCAGAGGAGAGTGCGTGGAGAGGTGGACTCCATGGGCCTGCACCTCAGCGGCAATCGCCAGTGATCCATTGAGGATAAGCCGGGTCGCTGAGGCCTCTTCTGCGATGGCCACAAGCATTCTCTTCGTCGGCTCCACGAGATCGGCGGGGGCAAGATCTTTCTCGCGCAACTGGATGAGATCGACGCCACTTCGAGCCCAGAGTCTGGCCTGTTCGACGAGTTTCGCCTGTTGCTGGGACTCATCGCCGGGAAAGAGTGTGCGGTCGGTAATGGCGTAGCGGAGCACGTCGATAAGTTTATTAGCAGGAGAGATTTGGAAGCGTGGCTAGGCTCGAGAGAGTACGTCAACGGTAACTCGCGAAGGGGTCGTGTGGTAGTTTTGAGGCAACGAGTGTGTTCTGAAGACTGTGCCGGAGAGCAGTAACGCTGAGAGTTGAAAGGCACACAGGAAGAGACTGGTCTCAAGGGACGGGAGTTTTGCGTCCATCGCCGCAAAGCGGCTGAAGAGGGGCTATTTCGCTAACTGGAACTGGCGGCAAGTGGTGCCGCAAAGAGTCTGGAGTTTATGGGTAGTGTGTACGATCTGATCGTTATCGGGTCCGGCCCCGCTGGACAGCGTGCGGCAATCTATGCCGCCAAGCTGAATAAGAAGGTCGCCCTGGTCGAGATGCGCGAGGTAGTCGGTGGAGTCTCCATCAACACCGGGACCATCCCATCGAAGACGATGCGCGAGGCCGTTCTGCATCTGTCGGGTTACAACTATAAGTCCATCTATGGCATGAACTACCGGGTCAAGGAACGGATTACGATGGCGGACCTTGCCTTTCGGGTTCAGCATGTCATCAAGACCGAGATTGACGTCACCGAAGCCCAGCTGTCACGCAATAACGTCGAGATGCTGCTGGGGGTGGCGAGCTTTGAAGATCCGACCCATGTAAAGGTGACGAACTCGCGCGGCTCGACCGTCTATGAGACCAAGAGCACGCTGATTGCGACAGGAACGAAGCCGGCGAGCTCTCCGAAGGTTCCGATCAACGGAACCACTATCATCAACAGCGACCAGGTGCTGGAGCTGAAGAACCTGCCCAAGACCATGATCGTAGTCGGTGGTGGCGTTATCGGCGTGGAGTACACCTGCATGTTCGCCGCGCTTGGCGTACGCGTAACTCTGATTGAACGCAGGCCCAGGCTTCTGGAGTTTGCCGATCAGGAGATCGTCGAAGCGCTGAGCTACCATCTCCGCGATGCCCGCGTGACGATGCGTCTGAACGAAGAGGTGGAGTCGGTCGAAGAGCTGCCGGACGGCGGTGTGGTCGCCAATCTCGAGAGTAAGAAGAAGGTCCAGGGCGACGCTCTGCTGTATGCGGTCGGCCGCCAGGGCAATGTTGACGAGCTGAATCTGGCGGCAGTGGGAGTTGAGGCGGACAAGCGCGGCCGCATTCCGGTCGATAAGGACTACCGCACCAAGAATCCGCACATCTTTGCCGTGGGCGATGTCATCGGCTTTCCTTCCCTGGCCTCGGTTTCGATGGAGCAGGGCCGCATTGGAGCGGCGCGCGCCTTCGGCGACGAGTCGATCGTCTCCAATCCGAGCTTCTATCCCTACGGCATCTACACGATTCCGGAGATCAGCTTTATCGGGAAGACCGAAGAGCAGCTGACGGAAGAGGATGTTCCCTACGAGGTAGGCGTGGCGTACTACCGTGAGATTGCGCGTGGCCAGATTCGCGGCGATACGACGGGAAGGCTGAAGCTGATCTTCAACCGTGAGAACCATTCCATTCTCGGAGTGCACATCATCGGTGAGGGCGCGAGCGAGCTGCTCCACATTGGCCAGGCGGTGATGGCGCTGGGTGGAACCATCGAATATTTTGTGGATACAGTCTTCAACTACCCAACTCTGGCGGAATGTTATAAAGTGGCGGCTTTCAACGGATTGAATCGCGTAAGCAAGTTTGACTGAGACGCGGTTTCTGGACGAGAGTCAGACACAAGACAGAGGAAGCAATGGCGAAGTCAGTTGGCGTTACGTTATCGGAGCAGGTCTTTACGGGATTTGTGGTGGATCACAGGCTGGTCGGAGAGATTCGACGCTTCCCGGAGGGCGACGACGAATACAGCGCGCTGGTCGAAATGCCGACCGAAGAGCTGGTACAGACTATCTGCAAACAGGTATTTGCAGTTGCCCAGGGAAACAGCAAGCTTGATGCCGTCGGTGTCGCGGTACCGGGACTGGTAAAGAACGGCGTAATCGAAGAGGCTCCGAATCTTCCGCAGCTGAAGGGTGCGCGGCTGCGTGACCTTATCCTCTCCCGTCTCAAGGAACATGGCATTCAAGCGCCGGTCACGATTCTCAACGACGCCGACGGAGTCGCTGCGGGACTCGCAGCCCGGCATGGCAAGCTCGACAGCATGATCCGGGTATGGACCCTTGGCATGGGCATCGGCTTTGGCCGCTATCCCTTCACTCCCGGAGTATGGGAGGGAGGTCACACCATTGTGACGCTCGATGAAAAAGAGTCCTATTGCGGCTGCGGTGGTCGCGGACACCTCGAAGGGGTCATGGGCCATCGCTCCATGCGCCTGCGCTTCCTGGACATGGAGCCCGAAGAGGTCTTCGAGGGGGCGAAGAAGGGCGAGCCACGCTGTGTGGAGTTCAAGAAGACGTATCACAAGGCATTGGCCGCGGCTACGGCGAGCTCCGTTCATATGGCCGGGCCGGGAAAGTTTTTTCTTACGGGGCCCTACGTCGGCTTTGTGGATATGCCAATGCTGAAGGACTATACCCAGCAGATGGTGAAGATGAGTCCGCTGCAGGGGTATTCGCTCGAGATCGTGGACGAAAATCCCGAGACTCGTATCATCGGTTCGGCTGTAAGCGCGGAGCAGGCGGCAGGCGTTTAGAGAAGAACCTCCCGCCCTTTATCTAAGGGATCAGGCGATCTTTTCTCAGTCTTTCAAAGAGCTGGAAGAAGCTCTCATCGGTCGGCTGGTAGTCGGTGAAGCCAAGCTTCCGGCTCTTTGACATATCGGTCACAACCTCAATCGGCCGGCCGAGGTCGGCATCGGTATGCCAGGCAGAGACGAGCTTGTCCAGATTGGTCTCCGTCAAGCCATACTTCGCGGACATCGCTTTCCAGATCGGCTCAGCATCTGCGAGTTGCCGTTCCAGAGGAACTCCCTCTCCTTGAAGTTCCGCAGCCTCTACGCCGAACCAATCGGCGATGCGCTTCCACATCCAGCTCCAGCGGAAGACGTCGCCGTTGACTACGTTGAAGGCCTGGTTGCGCGCCGCCGGGGCGGTGCCAGCCCAGACCAGATGTCTTGCCAGCAGGTGTGCGTCGGTCATGTCGGTCAGGCTTCTCCACTGCACCGACGAACCCGGGAACTCGATCGGCTTTCCCAGCTCCTTACAGATGCTGGCGTAGACGGCGAGTGTCGTTCCCATGTTCATCGCGTTTCCGACCGCGTAGCCGATGATCGTGTGGGGGCGGTGAATACTCCAGCTGAAGCCCTCGCGCTCCGCAGCGGAGAAGACCTCGTCTTCCTGCGCATAATAAAAATTCTCGAGATCAAGCCGCGGTTGCTCTTCACGGAAGGGTGTAGCGGGGAGATTGCCTTTGCCGTATGCCTCGAACGGCCCGAGATAGTGCTTCAGTCCCGTCACCAGAGCGACATGCTTGACTGTCTTCGTCCCGGAGACGGCGTCCAGGACATGGCGCACCATCCCGGCGTTTACCCGAATGTTCTCTGCTTCGGTCGACTGTCGTAGCCACGTTGAGAGGAAGATATGGGTCGGCTTGACGCTCTGCAAGGTGGCGTTCACTGCGGCTGAATCCTGCAGGTCGACTGCAAGGGCGTTCATCCCGGTGCGGCTGCCGGGACGTCGCGCTACGCCGTATACCGTCCAGTCCTCCTGGGTAAGCAGATAATCCGCGAGGTTGCCTCCGACGATGCCGGATACTCCGATAATCAAAGCTGTCTTGTTCATGGCTCTCCTTGGCTTGGAACGCACCCTTCCGGCTGCCGTCTACTTCTGGCACTCGGGACAGAAGTGCGTGCTTCGGCCTCCCACGACGATGCGTTCAATCGGCGTGGAACATGTGCGGCAGGGCTGGCCGGTTCTTGAGTAGACACGGTGATGCAGTTGGAAGAATCCCGCAACTCCCTCCGCATCGACGTAGTCGGACACGGAAGACCCGCCGAGTTTAATGGCTTGCTTGAGTACCTTGATCAAGGCTGTGCGCAGACGGGTAAGCTCGTTGCGGGTAAGTCGCCCGGCCTGACGGCGGGGGTGGATTCCGGCGTGAAAGAGAGCTTCGTCCGCGTAGATGTTGCCCACGCCGTGAAGCAGCGACTGGTTCAGAAGCGCGGCCTTGATGGCTGTCTTGCGATTGCGGAAGAGGGCGATGAAGTCTTCGTTGGAGATGGTGAGCGGCTCGCTGCCCGGACCGGTATAAGGCTCGGTCACAACCGAGAGCCGTCCGAAGCGCCGCGCATCGACAAACCGAAGCTCTTTGCCTCCGCTGAGTGCGAGGATCGCGTGAGTGTGGGGCGGAACCTCGGTATCCGGAGTGGAGACAAGGAGCCGGCCTGTCATCCCGAGATGGATGAGGAACTGCGCATCTACGGTCCTCTTGTCCGGCTTTCCCGCGGTGTTCCGAGTCACGTCGGCTACGATCGTCTTTCCGACACGACGAACCTGCTCGATGCGGGAGCCGGTCAGAACGTCCGCGATCTCATTCGGAGGGGACTTGAAGGTCTGTGGCTTGTTGCTGGTCCAGACGGAGAGGATTGTCTGTCCCTGGACACGCTGATGGACGCCGTTTGCGACGGTTTCGACTTCAGGAAGCTCGGGCATAGCCTGCCTCCAGTATAGGTTGCGGGCTTCTTTTTTTGTGGCCGCGAAGTTTTCGGCTGACGGCGCTACAGGCGGCTCTCTATACTTGCCAGCGCTATGAAAACCTCGAATATCTGGATGGTGGTAGTGTGCGGCGCTGCAATCTGCGCGTCGACTGGAGCAGCGCGTTCCGAGACGCTGCTGGTGGCGAATCAAAAGGATGCCGATCTTTCCGTGATCGACACGGCTTCGGCGAAGGTTGTGGCGACCATCCCGGTGGATGGAATCACCGGGCACGAGCTTGCGGTCTCGCCCGACGGCAAGACGGCGTTCGTTCCCATCTACGGAAACGCTGGCGTGGGGCGTGCGGGGACCGACGGGACGGAGATTTCCGTGATCGACTTGGGCAGCCGCAAGGTCGTTCACAAGATCGACTTCGGTCATGGCGTGCGTCCGCACTGCGCGATCTACGACAAAAACAGCGGAATGCTGTACGTGACGACGGAGCTGGATAAGACCGTCAGCATCATCGACCCTAAAACGCTGAAGATCGTCGGCTCCGTTCCGACCGGCCAGGAGCAGTCGCACATGCTTGTCCTCTCAAAGGACGGCAAGCGTGGCTACACTGCCAATGTCGGACCGGGAACGGTCTCTGTGCTGGATATGGTGGGCCGCAAGACGCTCGCGATTATCCCTATCTCAGGCAATACGCAACGCATCAACATCTCGCGCGACGGCAGCATGGTCTTCACCGCCGACCAGAAGAAGCCTCAGCTCGCGGTCATTGACACGGCCACTAACAAGGTCAAGAACTGGGTGGAGCTTCCTTCGAGTGGCTATGGCACGGCGACGACGCCAGATGGCCGCTCGCTGCTGGTCACACTCCGGGGAGCAAAGCAGGTTGCCGTGGTGGATCTGAAGTCCATGAAGGTCACCAAAACGATCGATGTAGGCGATGCACCTTCTGAGATCGTGTTGAGCTCCGATGGCCGCAAGGCCTATGTTGCCTGTAACGCCTCCAATCAGATCTCGGTAATCGATCTTGGCTCCCTCAAGGTTGTGAAGACGATAGAAGCAGGGAAGTACGCCGACGGAATGGCGATGGTTAAGTAGCCCGCCGGACTGTCCGGGGCAGTTCTCATTCAGAACGCCTGTTTACCTTCCTAAAAGTGTCATCCTGAGCGCAGCCAAGGGCAGTCTCATCGCCATTGGCGTCGAAGGATCTCCGGTTGCCCCTGCTGACGGCTATACCTGGAACCGCAGATCCTTCGACTTCGCGGCTTTGCCGCTCCGCTCAGGATGACACTTCCGCGGGTGCGCGCCGGGCGAAGATTGCTGAGCGAAGTAAGAATGAACTTATTGATCTCCGGTCTGAAGGATCGGCAGGAGACTTGAGTAGTCGTCCGTCCAAAGCCTCAGGTGGGGTCTTCGGTGGATGTGGTCCGCGAGCGAGGCGATCTCGTTTCTATCGAAGAATGCGGGATCAGCGGTCATCAGGACCCACTCCGCACGAAATTCACCGCGGGCCTGGTTCGATCCCGTGACAACGTTACGCGACTGCAGATGTGCATTCTCTGCCAGCAGCGCAAGCTCAGGCGGGAGATCCAGGTACTGGTTGGAGACGTGGAAGGCCAGGATTCCATCGGGCGCGAGATGGCGCAGATAGAGCTGAATGGCCTCCGCGGTCAGCAGGTGGAGCGGTATCGCGTCGCCGGAGAAGGCGTCAATCGCCAGAACGTCGAAACGCTGGGGAGGTTCGGACGCGAGGGAGGTTCGCGCGTCGCCGGGTACCACCGTGATCTTTGCGGGAGAGTCACGCAGATAGGTGAAGAGATTACGAGCTATGGGTTCGACCTGTGGGTCGATCTCGTAGAACTCGATCTGATCGCCGGCCTTCCCGAAAGCAGCGAGCGTTCCTGTGCCCAGACCAATGACGCCAATCTTCCGCGGCCGGGTAGCATCGTTGCAGCAGAAGCGGAGCGCCAGCCCGATCCCGGAGTCAGCCGCATAGTAGGTGGTGGGATGATGGCTAAGCTCCGGAGAGAAGATCTGGGTCCCATGCTGGATGGTTCCGTGGAGCAGCGTACGCATGGGAGCCTGCTGCACCGGTGCGAAACCCTGCGTGACGCGAAGGCTTCCATAGAAATCCCGCATCGCTGCCAGGGAGTTTCGGGTGAAGTAGAGGTGAAGCATAAACGTCAGGCTAAAGAGCAGGACAGTTGCTGTGCCCCAGAGCAGGCGCTGCGTCCACCCGTCGCGCCACGTTGCCGCCAGGGCCACCAAAGCGGTGACAAAAAAGGCGATGGCCAGATCGTAGTTGCCATCAAAGAGCAGGGGAAAGGCAATCCCCACGAGGAAGGTTCCAGTGGCTCCGCCGCCGGCGATCAGGAGATAGAAGAGGGTGGACTCGGAGGCTCGCTGCGGGCGCAGAGAGTAGGTTTCGCCGTGGCAGAAGAGGCAGGCTACGAAGCACTCGATGAGGAAGAAGAGGATGGTCAGGGTGATCGGAAGCGAGAAGTCGGTCTTGGTCATCGCATATCCGAGGCTCGCCAGCATGACGACGAGAAGCCGAACAACGATGGGGCGCCGGTAGAAAGCCGGACGATCGAAGGCCAGGATAAACGTGATCAGGTAGACCGCGAGGGGAAGAACCCAGAGCAGAGGGATCGCCGCAATGTTGATGGTGAGGTGGGCAGTGACCGCCGAGAGCTGCATCGCCGCAGCCATAGGGAGAAGAAACCAGAGCCAGCGGTGGTGGCGCGGGCTCGGCTCCGATGCGGAGTCTGCCTCAGGTGCGAACACCGTTGCGGAGGAGCTCTGGCTTCGTATGACGAACCATGAGAGAACGACGAAGAGACAGAAACCCAAAGCCCACAGTGCCCGCTGAAGTCTGAGAGTGAGATGAGGTTCGATCAGCGCAGGGTAAGCCAGCAGCGCCAGCAGCGATCCCACATTCGAGAGAGCGAAGAGGCGAAACCAGACCGGCGCCGGACGCCCGGATGTATCCGCTTCAGAGCGCGACAGCCACAACTGCAGGAGCGGGCTGGTAGAGGCGAGCATCAGGAAGGGAAGTCCGATCGTTCGGGTCAGGCTCCAGAAGATCGTGGCGACGGGATGCGTCGAGCTGCTGAGCCCCGGACCGAAGAGTAGACCGAAGGTCAGCGCGACACAGGCAAAGGTAAGCATCGCCTGGTGGGTACGCCGCTGAAACCTGAGGTCGGAATTGCGCCGACCCCGGGTAAGCCAATGTGCGTAAAGATAGCCCACCAGAAGGGTGGTCTGGAAGAAGACCAGGCAGGTAAGCCATACAGCAGACGAGCCCCCCAGGATGGGAAGGATCTGCTTGGCAGCGAGCGGCTCGATGAGAAAAAGCAGAAACGCAGACAGGAAGGCGGTGGTTCCGTAGAGGAGTCGTCTTGAGGGCATGGGAAAGGTGCAGCAAGAATACGTCTCTGACAGCGTTGGTGTCTCAACTCATACTCAAGTTTTAAATCAACAATGCAAGAACGATAGAGGCGATGACTACGCCCTCAAGGGTTACCGATCAGAATGAGTTGATATCGGCCGGGTCCAGAATGTACCGGGCATACCCTGTCCGCCCTACCGCGATCATCGCCCGGCCCAGCTGTTCCGTCGTAACGATGCTGTTCTTCAGGCGACGTGTGAGGATAGGCAGGACTGGGGTTAGCAGATCGTAAAAGAACTGGTAGAGGCGGGTCTTCGAGCGGATTCCATGGAGCGGCTGGATGAATCCGGGGCGGAACATGTAGGCATCCTTGAAGCCGAGGTGAAGCAGGGCGTTCTCGGTGCGGCCTTTGACCCGAGCCCACATGACGCGTCCCTTCTCCGTCGAATCAGTTCCGGCTCCCGAGACGTAGAGGAAGGTCATGGCAGGGTTGAACGGAAGCAGGGCTCGAGCAAAGGAGAGGGTAAGCTCATAGGTCAGGTGGGTGTACTGCTCCTCGGGCATCCGAAAGGACGAGACCCCGGCGCAGAAAAAACAGGCATCGAAACCTGCTAGTTCCTCTGGGCGAAGGGACGGTTTGGCGAGGTCGGAGACGGTCAGCTGGCGCAGTCTGGGATGTTGCTGGGGGATGGGAGTTCGACCGACAGCGACGACTTCGGTGATCTCAGGATCGAGGAGGCACTCCCGTAGGACGCCCTGCCCAACCATACCTGTGGCTCCAGTGAGGACGACGCGCATGAGGTGATCTTACCGAACACGATATGATGGATGAGGCGCGTCTTCGTCCCGGAGCCATCTGCGTACGTTGCGTCCATTCCGACACCGCCCTTCGGGGCTGGCCAGACTAAGAAGCATCTTTGGAGAAGAGAATCCGTCGTGAGTCAAGCGAGATCTGCGGTCATTTTGGGTGCCCAGTGGGGCGATGAAGGCAAAGGCAAGATTGTGGACGTGTTGTCGGAGAGGTTCTCCGTCGTAGCGCGTTACGCAGGCGGCCACAACGCCGGCCATACGGTCATCATTGGCGGCCGCAAGTTCGTGCTCCAGCTGATTCCCTGCGGGGTTCTGCGGCCGGAGTGCAAGGGCGTGATCGGCAACGGCGTCGTGCTGGATCCCATGGCCTTCCTCAATGAGGTCAAAAAACTACGGGATGCCGGTTTGCCGGTAGACCAGCAGCTTTTCGTGTCCAATCGCGCTCAGGTAATCCTCCCGTATCACCGCATGATTGAGCTGGCGGCGGAGAATGCCCCGGGGCGAACGAAGATCGGAACCACCAGCCGGGGCATCGGTCCTGCTTACGAAGACAAGATGCACCGCAGCGGTCTTCGCGTGATCGATCTGCTCAACCCGGCTCTTCTGCGGACGCATATCGAGAACGCCTGCCACGAGAAGAATACGATTGCACACGCACTCTTTGGCACGGCACCCCTCGACCCCAAGACCATGTATGAGGAGTACGCGCGTGCGGCGGAACAGGTGGCTCCCTTTGTGACGGATACCGCGGTCCTGCTGAACCAGGAGCTGGATAATGGCGGCAACGTGATGTTCGAGGGAGCGCAGGGCGCGTTGCTCGACATCGATCATGGAACCTATCCGTTTGTGACCTCGTCGTCGGCGACGGCAGGCGGCGCGATAACCGGAACCGGCGTTGGACCCACGCGCATCGATACCGTCATCGGCGTGACCAAGGCCTACGTGACACGCGTTGGAGAAGGTCCGTTTCCGACGGAGATATTCGACGATACAGCCGATGTTCTGCGTGCGCGCGGCCAGGAGTACGGTGCAGTGACCGGCCGCCCGCGGCGCTGTGGCTGGCTGGATCTTCCGCTGCTCCGTTACAGCAACATGGTCAATTCGACGGAGTGGTTGGTTGTGACGAAGATGGACGTGATGGACGCGCTGGACGAGATTCCCGTCTGCACGGCCTACAAGATCAACGGCAAAGTGACGGATGTGATTCCAGCGGATATGCGCGGGTTCGATTCGATCGAGCCGATCTACACCACGTTGAAGGGCTGGAAGGCATCGACGGAAGGGATTACGGAGTGGGAGAAGCTGCCGCAACTGGCGCAGGACTACCTTCGTTTCCTCGAAAAAGAATCTCGTGCGAAGATCGGAATGGTTTCGACCGGCCCGGATCGCGATCAGACGATGACGCTGCCGGAGTTCGACGCGGCACTGAAGGGGTAGATTCAGCGATGATTAGTTTCACGGTACGGATGCGGTTTGAACCGAGCGCGCATGATGAGATTGCGGAGATTCTTCGCAGGCTGACGGCGGCATCCCGGGAAGAGCCGGGATGCGTCAGCTATATCCCTCATTTCGTAGAGGGCGATTCTGCCACTGTGGTGATCTACGAACAGTATGTGGATGCCGCCGCCGTGGAGCATCACCGAAACACCCCCCACTTCCAACAGTATGCGGTGGGCGGCCTGTATCAGAAGATGCTCGATCGCCAGATGGAGAACCTTACAGCAGTCTGTTAAGAGCTCTGCCGGAATACTGCAGGCGGACGTTGAGTGTTTCTCAAAGTTCTTTTGACTCAGAGACCTGAATCGGTCTACTATCCGGTACGCTTATGGTCCACGGGAATCCATTTCGACACGATTTACCCTCTCGCACCGCTCTGATGGCGGTGGTTCTGTTGACCTGTTTTCTGGCGTGTGCCTCGGCCCAGCAACAGCAGGATAAACATCGCAAGCACGATGCCAAAAAAGAAGTCGAGACGCTCGAGGAGAAGTGGCGCACCGCGCAGCTGGCCGGAGACATCGTAACGATGGACCGAATGTTGGCGGACGACTTTATCGGGGTGTCGATGTCAGGCCAGGTGAACACCAAGGCCCAGCAACTGGATCGCATCCGGAGTCACCGGCTGATGCTTACTCGGATTGACCTGGATGACATGAAGGTGAAGCTTGTCGATTCTGTCGCGATTGTGACCTGCCAGGCCGAGGTAGAGGGGACGAGCGAAGGAATGCCGGTGAAGGGCAAGTATCGCTATACGCGCATCTATCAGAAGCTGCCCTCAGGAGAGTGGAAGATCACGAGCTTTGAGGCTACGCACATTCGGCCTTCCAGATCGAAGGAGCACAGAGAGACGCCCGCCTCTTCGTCCCGTACGTCAATCCAGGAGCCCAGGTTCGGCTAGGGAGAAGATTCGAGAGAAGAGAAAGACCCTGCCGTGGCAGGGTCTTTTTGTGAAAATTGGAAACGCAGGGAAAGTTGTTGCGTCAGGCAATCTTTCCGAAGCTGCTGTTACTGGAGGGTTTGGCGTCCAACTCTCGCACTACAGGAAGGTTGAGAGCAAGAAGTCTGCGGAAGAGAGAACGCGTTTCACCGGTCAGTCGCGCATCCTCCGACTCGTGAGGGAAGAGCGACAGGGTGCAGTTCATCGGGCTGCTGACGAGTTTGGCTCCGGCAGCGCTGGAGCGGACGCGGGGCTCGGGGGAGCGTGTCGCAGACAAGGGCGGCATCGGAGACCCGGGCCGAACAGAAGATGGCGGGATTTTTTTCAGAACATTCATGAGTGCCCCTCGAATGGCGATTTACCCAGACTTTTCAGGGGTTACCTTGGGTTCGATGCTGCTCCGCTCCAGGATGTTGCATGAGCCTGCAGGAATTGCCGAAGTCGCCTCCATGTTGAATCGAGATCTTCGGGGAGCACCCGAGTCTCGGCTGTAACCGTCATGAAGTTGGTATCGCCCACCCAGCGAGGAAGGACGTGCATGTGAATGTGACCGGCGACACCGGCTCCGGCAGCCTCACCGAGATTCATGCCGAGGTTGATTCCATCCGGACGGTAGATGGAGCGGAGGGCGCGCTCAGTGGTCTGGGCGAACTCGATCATCTCGTGAGCTGCTTCGGGAGGCGCTGCGGCGAGGGAGTCGGTATGAAAGTAGGGCAGGATGAGGACATGGCCAGTAGCGTAGGGAAAGGCATTCAGGCAGAGGAAACAGTGCTGCCCTCGGTGGAGGATATGCGATGCGCGTTCGGCGATGTCAACCGGCATGCCACGGGCTATGGCGTAGTCCGTGGCTGCGATCATGTTGCAGAATACGCAGTGCTTGTCTTCAGCGGCCGGCCAGTCCGCGAGTTCGGCCGGGACGCCGGTGCGTGCCTGCGGATCGCTGCGGGTTATATATGCGTAGCGCCAGGGAGTCCAGAGATGATCCATATGAAAGCAGAGTATAAGGGGCGACGGGTGAGGCGCGGAGCCGCGAGTTGCGTCACAGTCGTGTAAAAGCTGGTATTTTGCGGGTTCCTGCGGTTGACGGAAGCCCGGCGAAGTTCTATCGTTAAATACGAGCCCCTGCGTGTGGGACCCAAGTGCAGCAGCTCCTTCTTGAAAGATGTAAAAATTCGTTCCTACCTGCGCGCTCGATCAGGAATGGAAGCTCAGTCCCTAAAACGGTCTGAGCGGTTCCGAGAGAGAGCCACCCGCGATGGAACGGAGGCTTGGGTCCCGGAGTCCGCAATCAATGGTAGATAACCATAATCCCGATCAAACCGAGAGCAAACCCCTGACCACCGAATTGGATGTCCTAGCGCCTGAAGCGACAGCGGAGAACGCCGAGCTGTCTTCCGAATCCACCACTAACCAGCAGCATGAGACCGCCCTGCCCGTCGAGCATCCTGTAGCGGTTGCGAATGAAACCGCCGAGGAACCCGACTACGACTCCGCTGACTTTGCCGAAGCATTGGCTAACTTTGACCGTGAACAAGCGGCCGAGTCTGCCGCCGCGCAAAGCCTGACAGCCGAAGAGGTTATTGTCACCGGCACCGTAGTCAAGATTACGGACAAGCATGTTGTTGTTGACATTGGGCTGAAGTCTGAAGGTCTCATTCCGCTGGAGCAGGTGCTGGATATCAATGGTGCGCCCAAGTTCCAGGCCGGTGATCAGGTAGAGGTTGTTGTAGAGCGCGAAGAGGCCGAAGGTGGCTACCTCGTGAGCTACGAGAAGGCTCTGCGGCACAAAGTATGGGACAAGCTGGAAGCGGCGGCGAATGACAAGGTCCCCGTCAAGGGCATGGTTCTGAGCCGTGTCAAGGGCGGTCTGACTGTCGATATCGGGATCAAGGCATTTCTGCCTGGATCTCAGGTTGAGATTCGTCCGGTCCGCAATCTGGACGGCTATATCGGTCAGGAGATCGAAGTCCGCGTTATCAAGCTGAACAAGAAGCGCGGAAATGTCGTCATCAGCCGTAAGGAGATGCTCGAAGAAGATCAGAATGCCAAGAAGTCTGTCACGCTCGCTACCCTGGAAGAGGGAAGCGTTCTGACCGGCACAGTGAAGAACCTGACCGATTACGGCGCGTTCGTCGATCTTGGTGGTCTGGACGGTCTGCTTCACATTACCGACATGAGCTGGGGGCGTTTGACGCATCCTCGCGATCTGGTCAATGTCGGCGACGAGATTCAGGTCAAGGTTCTGAAGTTCGATAAGGACAAGCAGCGCGTCTCGCTCGGCTTCAAGCAGCTGACGCCGGATCCATGGCTGGATGCTACTGAGCGGTATCCGATCGGAGCCCATGTCCGCGGCCGTGTACTCTCTGTCACCGACTACGGCGCCTTCGTGGAGCTGGAGCAGGGTATCGAGGGTCTGGTTCACGTCTCTGAGATGACCTGGTCCAAGCGCATGAAGCACCCCTCGAAGCTGGTAAAGCCGGGTGATGAGGTCGACACGATCATTCTGAGCGTCAATCCGAACGATCGTCGCATCTCGCTGGGCATGAAGCAGCTTCAGGAAAATCCCTGGGAGCAGCTTGAAGACAAGTACCCTGCCGGAGCTGTGATCGAGGGACGCGTTCGCAACCTGACCGACTTCGGAGCTTTCATCGAGATCGAGGACGGGATCGACGGTCTGGTCCATGTCTCGAACCTTAGCTGGACCAAGCGTATCAAGCATCCTTCCGAGGTCCTGAAGAAGGGCGAGAAGGTGAAGGCAGTTGTTCTGGGAGTCGAGCCGGAGAATCGTCGTCTGTCGCTCGGCGTCAAACAGCTCCAGCCCGATGTCTGGGATACGTTCTTCGCGCAGCATCGCGTAGGGGATGTCGTCAAGGGCAAGGTTCTGCGCACCGCGCAGTTCGGAGCCTTCGTTGAGATCGCCGAAGGTGTTGAAGGTCTCTGCCACGTATCTGAGGCTGTCGACGAGAACAACGTTCCGCTCAAGCTCGAGGTAGGAGATGAGCACGAGTTCCGCATCGTGAAGATGAACCAGGACGAGAAGAAGGTCGGCTTGAGCATCCGCGCTGTTGGAGAAGAGGCCAGCCGTGCTGAGGTGGAGAGCTATAAGGAGCGTGACCACAAGGGTTCATCATCCTCCTCTTCCTCAAGCGGTACGACTCTTGGCGATCTGATCAATTGGAAGCGTTCGGAGTTCGGCGAGTAAGTATTATAAGCAGGAAATAAGAAGGGCCGCCTACCGGGCGGCCCTTCTTATTTGCATTTCTAAAGCCGATCGGGAGGATACTCTCCGATCGGCCGCGAGTGCAAGTTATGCAGGAATGGAGTGGATGATGGCGGAGGAGCCTGCTGAAAGCGAAGACTGACGCTCATTGATCGCTTCCGGCGGAGCCATCTTCGACGAAGCACGCCTCATTACCTCAAGCTCCGCAGGAGCAAAGAGCTCGGGGGGGATGCCACCAACCGCAACATAGCCAGGCTCGTCGCCAAGAGCCATCGATATCTGATTCCAGCGAAGGAATGGAGAGGTTGTGGGCAGTACAATGAGGCGGCGCTTGGGCTCTGGGAATGCGAAGTATGCGGACCAGACGAAAAGTGTCAAGCAGACCGCGATACCGTTGACGATGCTGAACGTAGCTTTCATGTCAGAGCCATGCGACAGCCATGCCGATTGGACAAGATTGGTTACAGCCAATAGTCCTAAACCGAAGCTGATGCCAAAGATACGGCTTCGATGAGACAGTCCCATGGGGCGAATCGCAAAGCAAACGAACAGAAGAAGGCAGAGCGTCAGAATGCTCGACGTCTGCTGAAGCTGTGTAATCATCGCGACCACGAATTTTATGCCATTCAAATGTGGGCTAAATGCAACACCCATGGCGACCGCGATCGAGATTACAGCCACCCATCGAAATACAAGTATTCCTAAGGTCTGCAAGCCCTTCAATGGAGCCATCGCAAGCTTGAAGATGCTGTAGATCACCAGCAGAGAAAGGAGCGCCTCGAGAGCATAGCTTATCCAATAGACGTAAAAATAGATGTGATAAGCAATATGTGGCTCCAGAACATGCCGCCAGCTTGCCGCCGAATACAGAATCCCCAAGCAAGTGGCAGAGGAAAGAACCTTAACGCCTAGTAACGCCACAAGATAGCGGTATCTTTTAGCTTCTTTACTGCGCAAGACAAGCGTAAGAACCATTCCGCAGAGAATTGGTTCAAGATAGGAGAGTGTGCTAACTAGCGTGTCTTGAGTCATCGATTACAATCCCCGGACTGACGTTTAAAGCGTAGCTCAACTCCGGGGCGGGCACAACAAAACTTTCTGCGAAAACTGCAGTTGTTTGCAGTTTTTAGCGAGCGATACCGCAGGCGTTGGGGTCGTCAGGAGCGCACATGGGAACAGGCATAGCGCTGTTGCGGGCGACGGCGACCTTGGAGCTGGTGGTGGCGGAGGAGATCTGGGTGGAAGCAAAGGCTCCGGTGAGGACGAGGGCGGCAACGGCGGTGCGAACGATGGTCTTCATGGGTATTTACCTCGAGAAATTTACTGATGTTGCAAAATTTTTCGCTGGACAGATCAGCTGAGATAAACATAAGATGGACTCGTATATAAGTCCAATGTAATGAGATACATATAAGGGTATTTATA
The DNA here is from genome assembly GCF_036877565.1 of Edaphobacter sp. HDX4. Classification (NCBI taxonomy): domain Bacteria; kingdom Pseudomonadati; phylum Acidobacteriota; class Terriglobia; order Terriglobales; family Acidobacteriaceae; genus Edaphobacter; species Edaphobacter sp. HDX4. The sequence continues at coordinate 460,679 of NZ_JAEDXW010000001.1, read as the reverse complement.
GGCCTGAGTTACTGACGTAACAGAATCGGCTGGTCTGGATTAGCGACACACGTGCACTAATAATCCTGCTCATGGAAGCAAAATTGCAAGGCAGTGCACAGTGGTCCCTAAGGTGGTGCGCAGGCAGGGACTAATTCAATTCCGGAGTAACTATTGGATTAGGCAGAGAAGGGAGCTTGTCACTTCCGAGATCAAACGCGAGTGCGGATCTCGAAGAAAGGGCCCTGGTGAAGAATCGGCGGCTTAGTCTCACCTTCTGAGATGAAACTAAGCCTCGATCAGGCTTGAGCCGCCGTTGTAGCGTCGGTCTCAGTCTTTACAGGCGTTGGGGTCGGCTTCTTTGGTGCTGGTTCAGCCTTCTTTGAAGGAGCAAGAATCGCATGCAGGGTGGTTCCTTCCATGCGGGGCATGAATTCCACCAGGCCGGCCTCTCCAATATCAGTGATCAGGCGGTTAATGATCTTGTAACCCAAGTCGCGATGGGCCATCTGCCGTCCCTTGAAGCGGAGAGAGGCCTTGACCTTATCGCCTTCATTCAGGAAGCGAACAGCTTGATTCTTTTTCGTCTGATAGTCATGTTCGTCAACGGTGACGGAGAACTTGACCTCTTTGATAGTGATGACCTTCTGCTTCTTCCGTGCAGCTCGATCGCTCTTATCCTTCTCGTAGAGGAACTTGCCGTAGTCCTGAATCTTGCAGACAGGGGGAACCGCGTTGGGCGAGATCTCCACAAGGTCCAGCGATCTCTCGCGGGCCATCTTGAGGGCCTCAAAAGGAGCCATTACGCCAAGCTGTTCGCCATGTTCGTCGATGACTCGGACTTCGCGGGCACGGATGCGCTCATTAGTACGGATGAAGGATTTAGCGGAACGTTTATCGATCGGTGGAATAGGTCGCCTCCACAGCAGGCCACCGGGGGCATGCCATGCGTGTCTGTCTGGATTAGTGCGATAAAAATGCGTCGCACGCTGAAGTATAGCACTCCTGTTTGGATGCAGCCTGAGGTCACGAGGGCGCGTCTGAAACCAACTTTGAGGCTTTCGTCCGCATCTTACGCGGGGTCCCCTCCAGTCAGGCAGATACGCCGCGGAGTGTTTCCGCAGCGTTGATTTGTGTATGGTAGAGACGATCACAGGCGAGTTGAAAGTTCCTCACGGGACACAACTTGTTTTCCAGGGCAGGGAGAAGAGAAAGACGATGAAGAAGCGCATCTTGCTGGTCGATGACGAGGTCGCAGTATTGTTGACCCTGAAAGCTGTCCTTGAAATCAATGGTTTCGATGTCGATACAGCCGCGTCGGGACGTGAGGGAAAGCTGAAGCTGCGGGCAAACGAGTACCACATGGTGATCAGCGATATGCGTATGGAGAGCGATCAAGCGGGTGCCGCCGTTATCGCAGCAGCACGGTCCGCTCCCTATAAGCCTGCGGTCGCCCTTCTGACTGCTTATCCGGTAACGGAAGAGGATTGGCAGGAGATGGGAGCAGATCGGATGCTGGTTAAGCCGATGCATACGCGTCTGCTGCTGGAACAGATTAACCGGCTTATGAAGATGCACGATGCTCGCCGCGATGAAAACGGCAACGCGACGCCGGTTGGGCGCAAAGCTGTCTCTTCACGCTCTGTGGCTGCCGGCACAAAGGCAGCGAAGAAGTCTGTGTCGAAGAAAGCCTTAGCCAAGATCCCTGCGAACAAGTCTGTGTCGAAGACCACGAAGAAGGCGATCAAACGACCTGCGACAAAGGCCTGACTGTCTGCTGCCAGTCAAAGGCCTATCTCAGTGGCGTACTTGGGGTGGCGTTAGGCTTCTGAGTGCGCCTTTACATAGTTGCGCAGGGAAAGATTTATATCCAAGGCTTTGTTCACGCCGTTGTCGAGCATCCGGAGCCATTCGGAGCCTGGATCTTTCAGGCCTACCGTCCCCAACAGGTAACTTGTCTGCACGATAATCTCAAGCGCATTACTGAGTTCGTGCGCCATCTTTCGTATTTCGATAGCAACATCGGCTGGAATTGCGTCGAATGCATCGTTAGCAGGCTTGGAGGGCTTGTTGAGGGACTGTTCCATGGCGATAGAGATGCTCCTTGCAGGTACAAGTCTAGACGATCGCTTAAATTGACACGCAGGCTTGGCTTTGCGACACTAAAGACTCGCGGTTACGGTGTTCAGCCTTTATTGGCGGGACGTGTAGGACCGTCGCCGAAGTGGCGGAATTGGCAGACGCGCATGGTTCAGGTCCATGTACTCGCAAGGGTGTGGGGGTTCGAGTCCCCCCTTCGGCACCAAAGGTTCAGATCGACATGAGAGCAAGAGACGAGAGAGGCGCATAGCGCTTCTCTTTTGTTTTGGCCGTCATCCAGAGAAACCTCTCCGCTGCAAGCTTAGAATGAGAGTATGCCGACCCGACTCGATGAGATTCTCGCGAATACCTCTTACGAGGTAAAGGAGCGCAAGGCCTCCGCAAACCTGAGTTCGATTGAGCATCGTGCTGCCGCCCATCGTCCACGTGGATTCAAGGCGCGACTTGCGGAGGTGAGCCACAGCGGGCCGGCGATCCTATCCGAGATCAAGAAAGCCTCTCCGTCCAAGGGGCTTATCCGTGAAGATTTCGATCCGCCTTCCCTGGCGAAGGCATTCGAGGCTTCTGGAGCGGCTGCTCTCTCCATCCTGACGGATCAGAAGTTCTTTCAGGGATCTCTCGAGTATCTCGAGGCGGCTTCGCGCGCCGTACAAATCCCTTGTCTGCGGAAAGACTTCATCGTCGATCCTTTTCAGATTGTCGAGGCACGTGCCTTCGGCGCCGACGCCATCCTGCTGATCGTTGCGGCTCACACAGACGCAGATTTGGATGCGCTCCGAAACGAAGCACGAAATTGGGAGATGGATGTCCTGTGCGAGGTCCATTCCGCTGAAGAGCTCCAACGAGCTATGGCGTTAGGTTTCGATGTGATCGGTGTCAACAGCCGAGATCTTCGAACCTTTGAGATGCATCCGGAGTTATTGTTCGAGCTTGTGCAGCATATGCCAGCGCAGACCGTAAAGGTCGCCGAGAGTGGACTGCGCACCGCTGAGGAGATCGCGAAGTTGCGGGATGCCGGTTACGACGCATTTCTCATGGGGGAGACTCTCATGCGTCAAAAGGATCCCGGAGCCGCTCTGGCTTCTCTTCTTCAGCATGAGTACTCAGATCGAGTGCTGCAATGACGTGGATTAAAATATGCGGCAATACAAGCCTCGCCGATGCACAGCTTTCGATCGACCTGGGAGCAGATGCGCTGGGGTTCGTGTTTGCAGAGAGCAAACGCCGTGTGACTCCGCAACAGGTTGCCCCGATCGCGGCGCATCTACCGGATCATGTCGAGCGTGTCGGCGTCTTCTACAGTCGCGATGCCGCGGAGATTGCAACTGCGGTTCAGCAGGCCCACCTTACTGCAGTACAACTTCACGGGGGGCTTGATCTGCTCCTTATCAAGCAACTGCGTGAGCGATTCGGCAGTGAGGTCCGTATGATTCAGACGCTGCATTTCGTGGTCGGAACGGACAGCGGCGAGCGCCTTCAAGAAGAGATCGATGAGATCGTGCAAGCCAAGCTGTTAGATCGTGTCCTGGTAGACTCGCGGGTTGGAAACGCAGGCGGCGGCACAGGCGTTGCGTTCGACTGGAAGGCGGCGCGATCTGTCTTCCAGAAGGCTTCGGGGAATCTTCGGACTATAGTCGCAGGGGGCCTGCGGCCAGACAACGTCGGCGAGGCGATTCGCGAACTGGAGCCCTGGGGTGTCGATGTGGCGAGCGGTGTAGAAGCTTCTCCGGGCCAGAAAGACCCTGCGAAATTGCGAGCCTTCTTCGAAGCAGCCAGACAATAAAGGCTCCCATCCACAGCGAGAGCCTTTATTGCAACTAGAGAGAATCCTGAATCGCTTAGCGTCGATGAGAGTCGCGACTCGTGCCGTCCCACTCTCGGGGTTACATCATCAACAACTCCTAAACCGGACGCCGCGAAGTTTCATCCTCACTTCACTCCATTCATTGGACGCCTGAGGCGAGAGAGCGATACGAAATTTACGATCGCTCATCAAGCACATGCAGACGCGAGCGTGGTCTCAGTCAGAATCCGCCGGCAGATATGGCTGAATGGCAAACTGCAGCGACAGAAAGGAGAGCTGGTCAACGATGATCTCCACGCGCTTGGTAAGTGGCATTCCTGCTCCGTGACCGGCTCGTGTTTCTATACGGATTAGCACTGGTCTTTCTCCAGCCTGTGCGGCCTGCATGGCAGCGGCAAATTTGAAGCTGTGTGCGGGAAACACCCGGTCGTCATGGTCTCCTGTGGTGATGAGAGTCGCGGGGTAGGAGACTCCGGACCTGAGGTTGTGCAGGGGAGAGTAACGATAGATGGCCTGGAACTCGGCTTCGTCTTCGCTTGGCGCACCGTAGTCCGTCTTCCATGCCCAACCGATGGTGAACTTGTCGAAGCGCAGCATATCCATTACTCCGACCGAGGCGATCGCAGCGCCGAACAGATCGGGCCTCTGGATCTCGCAGGCAGCAACCAGCAGCCCTCCATTGCTTCCTCCTGAGATTCCGATCTTCGAGGGGCATGTGTAGTGATTCGCGATCAGCCACTCTGCCGCTGCGATAAAGTCGTCAAAGACATTCTGCTTCTGAAGCCTGGTACCTGCCAGGTGCCAGTCCTCCCCATACTCCCCTCCACCGCGCAGGCTGGGCTGGGCATAGATGCCTCCCATCTCCATCCAGAGCAGGTTGCCGGCGGAAAATTCCGGCAGCAGTGAGACGTTGAAGCCGCCGTAGCCATAAAGCAAGGTGGGGTTAGCGCCATTCCGTTGCAGGCCTTTTTTATAGCTCAGAAACATGGGGACGCGAGTGCCGTCTTTGCTGGTGTAGAAGATCTGCTGGGTCTCGTAATTGCCCGGATCGAAACTCAATTGCGGTTGACGGAAGATGGTCGAGCGGCGCCTCTTCATGTCCAGCCGGTAGATCGTCGCTGGCCTGGTGAAGTTGCTGAACTGGTAGAAGGTCTCCTTATCGGTCCGCCTTCCGCCAAAGCCGGAGACAGTGCCGATAGCGGGGAGCGTGAGCCGTTCCAGCAGATCTCCATCCCGCGCATGTAGCTTCACCATGCTTTGCGCATCGGCAAGATAGTTGGCGATCAATATCTCGTCGACCATGCTTACACTGTCGAGATTGTTGCTGGTCTCTGCGATGACGGTCTTCCACTTCTCGCGAGCTGGATCTCTCAGATCGACCTGGACCACGCGCCCGTTGGGAGCCTCGAAGGTTGTATGGATCCAGAACAAGGTTCCGTCATTGTCGATGGGAGAGTAGACCGCATCTGCCAGGGAGACCACTTCAACGGCCGGAGCGTCCAGATCTTCGAGATCCTTGATTGAAAGCTGGTTGTTCGGGCTTGATCCCTTGGTCTGATAGATGATCAGGTAGCGGCCGTCGTCGGTGACAGCCGCACCGACGTTCATCTCCCTGTCGTCCGGACGATGAAAGACGAGCCTGTCTTCACTCTGGGGTGTTCCGAGCTTATGGAAGAAGATCTTGTGGAAGTAGTTCGTCGCCTTGAGTGCATCTGTCTCGGGTGCGTCGTAGCCTTCGTAAAAGAAGCCGGAGCCATCCTTCAGCCATGACGCGGAGCTGAACTTGGACCATGCGACTACATCCGGTAGATCCACCCCAGTGGCCACCTCGCGTACGTGCCACTTCACCCAGTCGGAGCCCGCATCGGCGATGGAGTAGGCCGCAAGGCGGCCGTCCTCCGAGATGCTGAGCCCGCTGATCGCGACGGTGCCATCTTCCGACATCGTATTTGCATCCAGCAGCACATTCGGTGCTCCATCCAGCTCCTCAGTCCAGTACAGGACGCTTTGGTTCTGCAGGCCGGTATTGTGCCAATAGAAATAACGTGTTCCCTTACGCACGGGTGGCGTATAGCGCTCGAAGTTGATCAGGTCCATCAGCCTCCGCTGCAGCGCCTCTCGTCCGGGCACCTTATCCAGAATGCTTCGGGTGAGGAGATTCTCTTCCTCAATCCACGCCTTCACCTCAGGCGAATCGACATCCTCCATCCACCGGTAAGGGTCTTGAACTTTAGTGCCGAAATAGTCGTCGACCTGATCGACCGTCCGGGCTTCGGGATAAGAGAGTGAAGGTGACGTGGAGACTCCGGAGCGATCGTCAGCAAGATTCATTGGGAAACTCATCTCTTGGAAATTGTCGGAATGTTCAAGGCTATGCAGGTAAGCTGGAACCGGATCAAGGGTGCGGTCCTGGTCCATTCTAGTTTGAAAGGAAGGCTTGATGGCCGCCGCTGTGAAGGTTCAGCCGTTCCTGTCTTCGGGATCAGCGCCCGGTTTTGGCGTGTCATGGCAGCTCAATCTTGTCTAAGATGTCGGGTCCGGTCTCTATGCGATCATTCGCGCCACTTGTGGTTTGCTGGTTCGTTCTTCTGTATCCGATGGCTGCACAGCGGCCGGCCCGCCTGCGCCGAAGCAGGACGGTGGATACACACTCAAGGCGCAGGCGAATGTCGTGCTGGTTCCAGTCTCGGTACGTACGAAGCACGGAGAGGTTATCTACGCTCTCCGTGCAGATCAGTTTGTCGTCGAAGATAACGAAGTTCCGCAGACAATTCATCTCGATGAGGATACGGACTCGCTGGGTCTGACGCTGGTTGTGCTGGTGCAGTGCAGCCGGGCGGCTGTTATGCAGTATGCGAATCTCACCGGCCTTTCCACCATGCTCGAAGAGATTGCTGGAGGAGCTCCAAGGCAGATTGCTATCGCAACCTATGGCAAGGAGCCGACACTGCTGGGCGACTTCTCTTCGAATTCGGATGAGACGACAGCGGCGCTCTCACATCTGGAGCCATGCGAAGATTCCGAGGCTGCTACCTTCGATGCTGTGGCCTGGGCCAGCAGCCTGTTGGACGAGCGAAAGGATCACAACCGCCACGCGATTCTTCTCATCAGTGAGACTCGCGATCATGGGAGCCACAAGAAGCCTGCCGATGTGATTGCAGCCTTGGGACAGACGAATACGCTCGTCGACTCTGTCTCGTTCTCGCCGGGCAAAACGGAGATCTTGAATGACCTGAAGTTTGGAGGAGGTTCAGGACCGGTTGGTCTCCTGATGATGGCCGTCAATGCAGCGAAGAAGAATGCGCCACGCACCCTTGCGGCGCTCTCAGGCGGCGAGTACATCAACTTCACGACCCAGAAGGGATTCGACAATGGCCTGCATCAGCTTTCGAATCGAATCCACAACTACTATCTTTTGAGCTTCCAGCCGCAGGCAAGCTCCAATGGCTCTCCGGTCGATGGTTTGCATAGTATTCGCGTTCGTGTGCCGGATTATCCGGATGCAAAGATCGGTTCCCGAGAGAGTTACTTTAGTGGCTCGCTGGATACACCGAACTAGAAGTACAGCAGAAAAGAGAGGCGCTGTCGCAGAAAAGCCGCGACCTTAGGAAGATCACGGCTTTGTGTCGCCTTCTGCGTCGCGTTTAGCTCTGCGGCGGGATGTTGATCTGCTGGCCTGCCTGGATCCGATCGGGATTGGCGATTCCGTTAGCCTTGGCGATCTCACTGTACTTGTTTGGCGTCCCGTAGAACAGTTTGCTGATCTTCGATAGATTGTCGCCGGCTTTGATGGTGTATGGCTGACTGTCTCCGCCCGTGGTAGCAATCTCGTGCTTGAGGTCAGAATAGGTAGGATCGACCTCCTTGATCGAATCCCAGACGCGGTTCGCTACAACCTTTGACGGAACAGTCGCTTTGATGTGCAACTGCTCACCCGCAAGATCCACCGCTTCCACCTTCGCGCCAAACTCCCCGAAGCTGTTGATGGTAGAGATTACGGGGTTGTACTTCTGTTTCAACTGTTCAAGATCCGCCATGCTTTTCATCTCCTGATGGTTGTTCTCGCATCCTGCGATGCATGCAGGGCAGAGAAGTTTTATGTTGTCGTTGGCGTTAGCGAATCAAAGAAACTTTCCGAGCACCTGTTGCGCGAGATTGCCGAAGTTGCCACTCTCCGTAGCTTGTCCGTTTTGCGCGAAGTGGTGGATAAGCATCGGGAGGATAATGGCGAGTGCCGAGGTGACGACGGAGGGAGAGACCCCGGCCTTCTCGGCTGTTGTTTGAATCAGACCGGTTGGCCCCAACCCCTGCTGGACCTGTTCCGGAGTAGCGGTCTGCGCCTGTCCTGTGGCCCAGGCTCCCACGTGGTCTGTCAGCCCGTTTACCTTCAAGCTTTCGAGCACGCCAGCAATGCCTCCAGGGTGCGATGACAGTGCTTCGATAAAGCCGGCGGCAACCTTTGCCTGATCCCCCTGAGCGGCTGCGCCTGATTGGCCCCCTGACTGGATAAAATCAAGAATTCCCATACACTCTCCTTTCAAGAGCTTTCGGGGGTGACGGAAATCGACGGAAATCTAGCCCCGAGAAAATGGCGAACGATCGAACCGCAGGGATCTGCGTTGAAGACAACGCCAGTCCATGAGAGCGACATAGGAGAACTCGGGTTGCTGCAATCCTTGCACAAACCTTCAACTTCAGATCGTAAGCAGCAGGAATTAGACTTGCCTCTATGAGCGATAAGAAAATTGCGGTTTCCACTCAGGCAGCTCCAGCGGCGATCGGCCCTTACTCCCAGGCAATTCGTGTGGGAGATACCCTATATGCCTCCGGCCAGGTTGGTCTTGATCCGGAGACGGGACAGATCGTCGAGGGGGGAGTTGAGCAGCAGACAGTTCGCGTCTTCGAAAACATCAAGGCCGTACTGACGGAAGCTGGCCTGGGATTTGCTAACGTCGTCAAGACAACGGTGTTTCTCAAGAACATGTCAGACTTTGCTGCGATGAACGCCATCTATGCCACGTATTTAGCGCCCGAAGGAGTCGTTCCTCCAGCACGCTCGACCGTTGCTGTTGCGGCCCTTCCCAAAGACGCACTGGTCGAGGTAGAGATCGTGGCGCGGGATCTCTGAGAAGCGGTGTGACCCGGCGGGGTGACCTCGGCGGGTCGAAGTCATCTAATATATAGAAAGGAATTCTGCCATGCCTGAGTCTGCGAATCCGGAAAAGATCCATAAAACAGAGGCTGAGTGGCGCGAGCTGCTGACGCCTCAGCAGTTTCATGTCATGCGCGAGAAGGGGACCGAAAAGCCCTTTACCGGCGCCCTGCTGAACAACCACGAGTCGGGGGTCTATCACTGCGGCTCCTGCAATGCGCCCCTCTTCACATCCGACAAGAAGTTCGATTCGGGAAGCGGCTGGCCGAGCTTCTGGCTGCCTGTCTCAGACGATGCCGTCGAAGCGACTGAGGATTTGACCCATGGGATGCGAAGGATCGAAGTTACCTGCGCAAAGTGCGGCGCGCACCTGGGACACCTCTTCCCGGATGGCCCCAATCCTACCGGGATGCGTTACTGCATCAACAGCGCATCCCTCGGATTCGAAAAGCGTTAGAACTGTCTTAAAGTCATTTTAAAGAATTGAGAGCAATTCGAGCTTGTCGATTATCCAAACAAACAGGGCAAAGCCCCAGTCCACACTAAGTGGCTGGGGCAATTGCTTTTAGGGCCTGGATTGGGATTCCCGGAAGGGAAGCTTAGGCCTTTACGATCTTGCCGGTCTTGATGCAGCTGGTGCACACGCGGACGCGCTTGCTGGTGCCCTCGACAACGGCCTTGACCGACTGCAGGTTGACGTTCCAGCGTCGGCGGGTGGTGTTGTGGGCGTGGGAGATGTTGTTGCCGAACTGCGGGCCCTTGCCGCAGAGTTCACATTTTTGCGCCATGTCTTACTCCAATCTCTTAGTCACAGATTCTTCCGCGAGCAGGGCATCCCTCCCCGATAAGGGATGGAATCTTTCCTGAATTCCGGGGCTTATAGCGTTCCGGCTGCGGAGGTAGCGTGCTCAATCAACCAGCCACGCCTTTGAATCTGCAGATAACTCACAAAATCTCGCGCTTACAGGAACCGAACTCATCCTGCAGACGCTGGTACTTCATTATAGCAAAGAACCTCTGAAGAGACTCCCCTTCCTGCCCCTGTTTCTCGGACTGCTAGGCAGGGGAGCTATGGCCATCGCACTGGAGAACCCCTAGATAGGCGATCCACGGTCCCACCGCGTCCCGATACTGATGGGCGAGGATCCTCGAGATCTGATGAAGGTGGGTCAGGTCGTGGACTGCCCAGGTAGCAAGCAGCTGAGCCAGCGATACCGGTCCGAAGGCCGGATGAAGCCCTTGTAGCCCAAAATCTGCTTCAGTCAGACCAAGAGATTCAAGCTCCGCAAGATTTGCGGTGCGCAGGCGTGAGAACTCGTCCAGGAGCTGAGACAGCGTTCTCTGCTGACCCTCACGCTGCTGCCCGGTCCGGTCGACGGGACGGAATGCAGGAACGTCAGAGCTGTTGCGGCCGGACAGGATAAGTCTCACTCTTACCATCCAGTCAGTGCGCTCGCAGTACCCCAGGTGCCCGATAACGTCGTAGACGGTCCAGGTGCCGTTTCCTTCACTCCGGTGAGTCCATGTTTCAGAAAGTCCACTGAGCTGTGCCTTCAGAGCACCAGGAGTATTGCTAAGAAGAGCGATCGTCTGCTGCAGATCATGGGTCATGGAATTGCCTCGAGCGTTTTAGATTGTCCAGACAGCCGTCTGGCCGGTAAAAATGACAATGAATATTCCGAATTGAGGGGGAGCGATGGCGAAGACGACATTGCGGATCACGAACATGGCGGCCCTGATGCTCCTCGTCGCACCGGCAGGAGCTACCGATCTCACTCTTCACCTCGCAGGCAACGACCCTGTCAAGCGCAACACGGCGCGTTTCCAGTGCGACGCCCAGGGAGCCAGGATGGGGCTTCCGGCAGGTATCTTTTCCGTCGAATACATCAACGGAGCTGGCAATCACCTGGCTGTGGTACCGGTGAAAGGAAGCTCCATGATCTTCGTTACTGTGCCCTCCGGTTCGGGTGCGAAGTATGCCGCCGAGCAGTGGACGTGGTGGGATGCCGGCACCCGCGGCACCACTTTCGGTTCAGACTTTCCCGGACCGAAGGCCACTTCAAGCTGTCACCAGGTGAAGTAACGGTGATTTCCCCCTCCGGACCCCGAAGCGTAGCATAAGAGAAGAGTCTCCGAGGAGGATGATTGGATGGGATCTCGGCGTTTTGGCGTTCTGGCCATGGTAGGTGTTTTCTTTATAGCGGCCGGTTTGTCAGCGCAGACCAGCAATCAGCCCCTGGGGTCCACCGCGCAGACCCCTCCTAAGTACCTGAAAGATGCAGGGTTGGTGGAACGGCTTAACCAGCCTCTGCCGCTGACTACATCATTTGTGGACGAGACTGGCAAGCAGGTCGCGCTGGCAAGTTTCTTCCAAAAGCGCCCAGTCGCTCTGGCCCTGGTCTACTTCCGGTGCACGATGCTGTGTCCGCAGGTTCTTCATGGAATGGCGGATGCGTTGAAGGGTGTCGGATTCAAGCCAGGCAAGGACTACGACGTCGTTGTGGCCAGCATCGACCCGATGGATACCCCTAAGGATGCGGTCGAAGCGAAGAAGACCTTTCTTGCGGAACTCGGCCAACCTGAGGCGGGCGGCGGCGTTCACTTCCTAACAGGTTCGCAGGAATCCATCACCGCCCTCAGCCAGGCGACCGGGTTTCACTATGTAGCGGTGCCGGGCCCGGATGGAAAGATGGATCAGTTCGCGCACTCGAGCGTCATCATGTTCGCGACTCCGGACGGAAGGATGTCGGAGTATCTCTCCGGGATCGACTACCCTGTGCGCGACGTGCGACTGGCGCTGGTAAATGCTTCGCACCTCAAGATAGCTTCCGCGAAGGATCTCTTCCTGTTGTACTGCTGCAACTACGTTCCGACCTCGGGTAAATACACAGTCGCGGTGCTACGGCTCCTGGCGCTTGCCGCGCTCGTGACCCTGATTGCTATGGCGACCTTCTTCTACTTCCTGGGCCGGAAGCGCGGACACACCGGGATCCCGGTTTAGCCTGAGAGTTCTCCCGATAGGCCGCGCCGGCCTCGTTGAGTGCGGGTTCTACAAACATACAACCACTGATTGGCGAATCCTATCCACCTATCAGGCACGTCATTTTTCTGACGAGGTTGTAATATGTCACTCTCCAAAACAACACAGGACCATGATGAGATTCGCCGCTGGGCAGAGACTCACGGCGCGCAACCAGCCGAGGTTGCCAGTACAGAAAGAAACGGCGATACAGGAATTCTGCGCTTTTGTTTTCCCAAGGCGCCCAATAGAAATGACAGCAATCTTCGTGAGATCTCGTGGGATGAGTTCTTCGAGAAATTCGATGAGAACAATCTGGAGCTTGTATACCAGGAAAAAACAGCGGCCGGGGAGAAGAGCAACTTCAACAAGCTGGTGCACCCCAGCGAAGAAGAGCATTCCAGCAGGAAACAGAAATCCGCCAGCTCCAGCGGAAGTCATAAGAGTCATACGCACAAGAGCAGTGCCGCATAGCACCTGAGGTTTCAAGCAGCTGGAAATGGAGGTCCGGCAGCAGCCGGACCTCATTTACTTGCGTGCGCCGAGTATGTCGGCTATTTGAAAAGATTGAAGACAATACCGGCACGGGCGCTGAAGCTGTGATTCCATTGGTTGCGCCACTCGACTTTTTCACCCGTGTACTCGGCCGGGATGACCTGAAAGCCGATGCCGTGGAAGCTCTTGAGATCGAAGCCGACACCCGCTCGAGCGACAGGGTTCCAGTCAGCGATGTCATTGGCCTTGGTTGTGGTACGCATCTCTCCTCCTTCCCCATAGACAAAGGGAGTGAAGTGCGAGCGAGGTGCGAAGGTGTATCGCGGGCCTGCCGCTAGGAGGAGACGCTTTTCACCTACAACCACTCCGCGCATGTACAGGCTGGTAAAGTCTGCCTGGAAGCCGATGCGGTGGGTGAGGTTTACCTCCGGAACGACGGACCATCCCATGAGGCTGCGATTGCCGACGTAGGGGCTGGTCTGGAACATGTAGTTGTAGTGCATGGCGACGGAGGCGACAGGGGGACGATGCGAGACGGAGCCATTGTTGGTGGTTGCCATCGACTGTCGCTGCGCCGCGGGTTCTGGTGCAGACGGCACGGATGCCGCCGACGAACTCGACACCGTATTGTCCGCGCTTTGTGCCAGGGTTACGTATGGGAGACTTAACAAGAATAAAGCGAGTATTTTGTACATATGCACACCTATTCCATTGCCACTTAAATCTTGATATAAGTGGATTTAAGAGGCAATTGGGTTAGCTTGTACAGATGCCGGTTCCCCTCCATGCGGTTACCCGAAGATGGTCACAAAAGTGGGTTTGGAAAAGATGCAACGGGCAGGTCACTGAGGCCTCTGATCGAAGCCTCGGCGACCTGATGTGGAGGGTGCCGCGTTGCGAAAATTCTTAGACGCAAGACCCATCCCCCAGAAGCGTGAGATGGGCCTTGTTCAGCGCCTGAATTAGATTGCGGCGATGCCGTTGAAGCCGGCTGTCTTCGCGAAATCTCCTGCTTGGCCAAGACTGGTAAGAGACCCATTGTCTTCGATACGAAACATGCCTACGGTTCCGGTTCCCGAATTGAGGGTGTAGAGATAGGTGCCGTCGGAGCTGATAGCGATATCGAGATTGGTGCTTCCAGCTGGATTGTTGCCGACGACGGTTGAGCCGATCGGCGCGAGCGATCCATCTTTGTTGATCGCGAACCGGAGATGGCTCCGTTGGGGTTTGCGCGAGTTCGCCGCCACGATGGATATCGAAGTCGCGCGCCCATGAGAGTTGCGCAGGGTGGAAGGAGTAACAGGCTAATTCTCAGGCAGCCGGTCGGAAGACGAATGTTTGGTGAAAGGAAGGCAACTGTTCTGCGAGGCAATCCGTGAGCAGTGATCCCGCTCTGTGAATGCATCGATTGACAGCTAAGGAGCGATCTTCTGGTAGTCGGAGTTGGCCGTGCGGATCTCCATCCCTTTTCCTGCCGCTTTGAGGTCGGTGCTGGCGGCGTAGTTGGTTCCGTCAGGAAGGCTGGCGAAGGTGACCGCAAGCGTGACGATATCGGTCTTGGGATCGTCCAGGTAGGTGTCGACGTTTATGCTGCGGATCTTCTTGGCCGTTGGGTCGAAGGCGAAGATCATCTTGTCGCCGGGCTTGTAGTAGTCGTTGAGAGCCAGAGTAGTGAGGCCGCCGGAAGGACTGAGGTTGGCGTTGCCGGACTGGAAGCTGTCCTGGATCTTGTCGCGGTTGGGCGGAACGTACTCTCCAATCAGAGCCTTGAGACGGGCTCCGTAATCCTTCATCTCATCGACCTTCTTTTCGACGATTCTTGCCTTCAGTCGGCCGCCGCGCCCTGACTGCTGCTGCGGTTGAGCGGCCGGGGCGCCAACCGGAGTCTTCTGGACCTTGCCGTCGGGACCGTAACGGCAGAGGCTCTGCTCCGTCTTTCTGACCTCGCCCTTGAGGAGGATAGTGGTGTTCTCGGTCCACTGATATTGAGCGAGACGGGCGCGGTTGGAGGCGACGGATTCCTTGAGGTCGGCAACGCGCTTCTGGAGGGCGGCTTTGTCGGGTGTCTGGAACGCCGGGGAAGAGTAGGCGGCGAGAGAGAGGGATAGGACAACTGCTGCGGATCGCAGGCGCATGAAAGCCTCGTTCAGTGGAATGAGAGACGGGGCCGGTGGAAAAGACTATATCGCAACCCGAAGAGCTTGGGGAAGTTTCAATCCGGTAAGTGGCGGGTCGATCGGATGAAGACAATGCGGGCGATCTGCGAGCCTCGATCGCATTCGGATCTCCCGCCTCAGATCTGAACCGAGGACGGTGGACGTGCTTCTTCGCTGAAGACTGCCACTGGAGTTACCTGGGGTAAGCGGAAGCTTCCACGCGGACGATCTTGCACTCGACTTTCTTATTTTGCGAGGACCAGATCTTTGCATTATCTCCATCGATCTCGTAGCGCACGGTCGTTCCGACGACGAAGTCGGTGGCGTTCATGGATTTGCCGGAGTCGGTGCGGCAGGTATAGCTCCTGCCCTCGCTGCTGAAGAACAGATCGTAGGCCTGATGCTTATGGTTCTTGTCTTTCATGCCTGAGGTCTGGAGATCCTTGAGAACGGTCGAGCCCTTGATCTTTTCAGCGAGCGTGGGAAGTGCGGCGAGAGTGCCAAAGAGCGCGAGGACGGCACAGGCGAAGCGTAGGCGCATGGTGTTCCTCCTGCGAGGGATTGTAAATCGACTGGCGGGGAGAACCATCCTGCACATCAGCGAGGTGTTGCGAAGATGGGGCATTTTCAAGATGGGTAAGTGGACGAGCGGCCCGCTTGGCTTCATGATGTTCGGAAGGAGACTTTTATGGCTCTTAGTTTTGCGGCAGATATTCGCCCGCTCTTTCGCGACGAAGACGTGGAGTGCATGCAGGGCATGGGGGTCGATCTCGGTGATCCGGCCTGGATGTGCGTTCCGGAGAATGCGCAGACGGTGTATGAGCGGCTTGCGGATGGCTCGATGCCTCCGGATGAGGTTTGGCCGGCGGACCGAGTGGCGCTCTTCAAGTCGTGGATGGATGCTGGTTATCCGGTATGATTCCGGGCATGACGATTGTGTCGGTTCTCTATCCGCGGAGCAGCGAATCCCGGTTCGATCACGAATATTATCTCGAGAAGCACATGCCGCTGGTGCAGCAGCGATGGACGGGCATGGGGCTGGTGAAGATGGAGTGGATGCGCGGGGTCGCGACGCCGGAGGGCCGCGAGCCGGATTACGAGGTGATTACGCTGCTCACCTTCGGCTCGATGGAGCAGTTCGAGGCGGCGATTGCCTCGTCTGGCGGCGAGATCCTGGGAGATATTCCGAAGTTCACGAATGTGCAGGCTCTGGTCCAGATCAATCAGCCAGTTCCCTGGCCGTCCAAGTAGCTGCCGGGTGACCTAGCTGGTTCAGGACTGGCCTACCCCCTCCCCCTGTTTTGCGCAGAATCTTCAAAGCACAAGGGTTAGGTCCGGACCTCGTGGGTGCATGCCCCTTGGATAGAAAAGCCCGGCGGGTGGCCGGGTTTTTCTGTGTCCCTTATTTAAGCCTAGCAGGGGTGTCAAGAATCTGCGCCTCAGAGAGGGCTCGGGGGCGCGGTTCCAGTGGGGTTCTGTGAGTGCCGAGTGATTTTTTCTTGAGCCCTTGAGTACGGATTCGTGTTTGCGCGAGGACGGCCGCCCCGGGCGACTGAGGCAGCTGATCACGGGTCGGGGCGTCGTTTCCGCTGGCCACCCGGCCTACATGCGGATGTTGTGTTCGCCGGTGATGGTGAAGGCGGGAAGCAGGTTGGTCATGATGAGGAGATCGCGAACCTTCTTGCCGAGGTTGCGGAGCTCGAGGGTGGTTCCGCGGTTCGTGGAGGCGACGTAGATGCGGACGAGGGCTCCGAGACCCATCGAATCCATGTGGGTGAGGTCGGAGAGGTCGAGGATGATGCGCTTGTGGTCGGCGAGAAGGTGCGAGACGGGGACGTGGAGGAGGTCGGTGTAGCCCGCGAGCAGTTTGCCGTGGCAGCGAACGATTACGGTGGCGCCAGAGTGCTCGATGTCGAGGGTCAAGGGTTTTTCGGAAGTGGATTCGAGCATGCTTGCTCCTCGGCAGGGAATTCTACAGGGCGGTCGGTCCGGTTTGATAGACTTTCGCGGGCCCGCTACGACGGTTTGGACATTTATGAAACTCGGAGGAGTTCATGCGTCTTGTTTTGAGAGTTGCTCTTGGGCTGCTGCTCACCACGGTGGCACGAGCTGACAGCTTTACCTACACCTTCCTTGGCCAAAACTTCAACCTTTACGGAACCATGTCCGGAGAACTGATCAGTCCCGGAATCTACCAGGTCACCGGCATGACGGGAGCAATACTTCCCGGTCAGGATCCGCCGCTCAACGAGATCTATGCCCTGCTCTCGCCCGGAGAGTTTAACCACGCGGATAATCTGCTCTTCGCGAACGAGCCCAAGGTCGATGCTTTCGGGATCAATTTCATGATGGGCAGTGGAGTGATTTACGCTCTGACCCACGATCAGATCGGTTACGTCATCCTTGGCTGCGTCAATGGTGGTTGCACTGACATCAGTCAAAACAGAGGCGTCCTCGAGGTGGCCTCGACCGTCCCGGAGCCTTCGTCGCTGTTACTGCTTGCGTCCGGTCTTACTTTGCTGGGCACGCAGATCAGGCGGACGGGATTTGAGCGAGTTTGAGCCTGCTCGAATCCCACATCTCAGAATCGAGATATGGGGCACCCGATTTTGGATGATGAGGCCTGTGGCCGCCCCATACAGAGGGGGTGGATGGGCAGTCCGGTGAAAGGGGCTGCCCGCAGGCTTCGTGGGGTGCATCTCACATGCATGGTCAAGTTTGTTTCGATGGCGATGCTGGTCGTGTTGCTGGCCGGGTGCTCCCCGAGCCATACCGATTCGCTCGAGCGGCACACTGCGGATGCGACGGCTGCGGCGAAGAGGAGTGCGGGCGCGATTGCCCGCGGTGTGGCCGAAGGGCTGGTGAGGAAGGGGCCGGTGGACATCAATTCGGCTTCGGCGTCTGAGCTCGGGCGGCTCCCCGGGGTGACGTCGGAGCAGGCAGGGAAGATCATCGAACACAGGCCGTATAAGTCGACGCGTGACCTGGTGCGCAGACACGTGCTGTCGAAGGATGAGTTCGACCGCGTGAAGAGCCAGATCTTTGTGAAGTGAAGGGTGGGGAGGGTACCTCAGCGGCTAAAGTCGCGTTCCTGAGGGGTTCTGTGGCATCCATTCGACTGCGCTCAGGACAGGCTCTGAAGCCTTGCCCGTAACGAGGCGGTTCGAGCTTTGCCCGAATGCCCATTCATGCGATAAGACCGCATCAAGGGGGCACCCGCGGTGGGCGGGTTTTTATGTATGGGCCACGCGCCACCCGAGGTATGGGTTGGTTGGGGATGTATGAGCCACCCGCACCGAAGATGGGAGATCCGATCTATGCGCGGATCCAACTGTGGGCCACCCGTCGAGTAATTTATGTGGGGCCAAGCGTCTTACGTATTACAATCCCACCTCTATGAAAAATGACCCTTTACATAAGCTGCCTGCACGAAGTATGCAGGATTTGGCCCTTCAAGATGATGTTACTCGACCTGATTTCGAGCTTGGACAGCATGATCTGGAGTTGAGTAAAGAACTGACTCGATTATCGTTTCTCGGGATTGCAGGTTATGGCTTTCTTATTAAGGAAGTGGTGCTTAGGGGCGACGTCGAATTACGTGCACTGGTATCTACGAAGTGGTTCACGGTACCGGGCGTCATTTTGTTAGGAATTGCGGCCGGGTCTTCTCTCTGGCATGCTCAAACGGCAACTCACTGCTTAGATTTGCAAGTTGAGATATGCCGGCTCCTCCAACGCAAAACTAACGATGGTTGGGAACCGGAAGAGCGAAGCCAGAATGACGAAGACTTAGGGACGAGACGGAATGAACAAAGCAAAGTCATAAAAAAGAAAAGATTACTGTTAGGTATCGCAGTTTGGGCGCTCATTTTGGGTGGACTGATCGTTGCCGCGGATTTCGGTTGGATACTATTAGCGAAATCTCTAGGTTCCGATATGGGCTACCCGCCCGAATGATCCGATCATGCGATGAGACCGCATGATCGGGCACCCGAGGTATGGGTTTGGTTTTATGTATGGGCCACCTGCCCATGTCTTAGTTGCGAGGGGGGGCCATAAGCCGTTTCTCGTTTTCAGAGGGTTTGTAGTAATTCGGCTGATGTTGCATTTCCAAAACCCTTTTGTATCTATTTCGTAGGATGCCTAACGAGCTACATAAGCCTTGAACCTGCCAATACTGCGCAGGTGATTTGATTAAGGCAGTGTTATCGATTGTGCCGGGCGGGATGCTATCTGAGTTTGGTACTGCTTCCATGAGCGTGAAGTAAGCTTTAGCGAAGTTGTCACGATAGATCAGGTTCCACCATTCCATCTGTCGAGCATAAAACCTGCTTTTCTCTGACTCCAGAAAAGCTTGACGTCTTTTGCGTAAATTACTATCAGGAGGCTCATGAGAAATGACATTAATGTCATCCATGATGGCTTCATCCGATCTCAAGCGCATCTCTGTATGTTCCAAGAAGTGATCACATTGCTTAATGGCTCCATCGGCTTCAAGCAGTATCTCGTCAGAGGATCCGTAATCCTCATCGGAATCAAGATTGGTCAAAGGTTTAGCTGGTCTGTCCTCCATTGATCTTTCTAGATCTAGTTCCAAGTTGTTTCTCATCCCCTTCGGGGATGCGTGTGATATGACCAATTGAAATGCCCGGAATCCCGATAGGTGAGCATCCGGTTCTTGTTTGTAGCCACCTTTCATAGCCATTGTCGGAACTTGCGCTTGCACTGTTTCAACAAGGTTTCCTAAAGTGACATTGCCATCCTGATCCGCCGCAGCGCCCTCTAGCGCTTCCGCAACTGCCTCCGTAAAATATCCAATGTCGTGCTTCGAATGGTCAACATACGCTCGCTGACCGTCAGATGCTGCGTAGAAAAGAAGACTCGCTTCAATCCCATCGTTGTGGGCATGGAAATCAAAATCTTTTTTATATGCCTTACTAAATGTGTTGTTCTCGGCAGATTTTGACGATTGAGGAGAATTCCGGCAAGAATCAAGAAGGATAATCACTTGCCTGATATTTGTAGAAGCGATGCGTTCCCGAACCATCTCTACAGGTAGCGAAGTGTCTTCAAGTAAATCGAAGTCCGTTGTCCAGACCGCATTCTTGGGTAACAAGAAAGCACGCGAAATCCCCTTCCGGTCTGTCGATACAACGCCATGGCCGCTAAACATGAATAGAAGAAGGCTGTTCGGGGGTGCGGTGGTCTTTATTCTGGATATCGCTTGCAGGATGACGTTCTTATCGGGCCATGTTGCTCTAGGCCCAGAACTAGAGAGTACGGTGATATTGTTTTCAGGAAATTTCGCATATTTAATCAAAGCTTGCCGCAACAGGTAGGTGTCGTTGGTTGGCCCGCTCAGTTCGGTTATATCTCTACTGTCATATTTGTCCACGCCTACTAAAATGGCATAGCGATTATCATCAGCCGTCTTCGACCGCTTCGGGGATGTAGGATCATCGGAGGCTAAGCAGTTGAGCGTTGCAATCAGAACAAAATAGGTCACGAATCGAACGCAGATTGTCATTTGACTAGATTGCCGCAAGGTCTTTGTGTCGTAGAAGATGTGATTTGATCCCACGTCTGCCAAGCAGTTGCGTTTCTGAAACTCTTGGCCGCATTAGTCCGATTCTCTAGCTTTTCCTTCCTGATTTCATTCCAGATCTTAATGCCAAGGTCTGTTAGCGAGGAAAGCGCAGGTAAAAGAGCCTTCGATTCGCCGTTTGTCTTTTCGTCGACAAAGTTAACAAACTTCTCGGCATTTTGAGATGCCGCGGTAGCCTTGATGGTGTACAAGGAGTCGTGATCGATATGTTTGCTGTCGCCCTTCTCGATTGCGGCAGCTACGTATTCGTCCCAGCCGGAATATGCGGAGTAAGCAGCGGCGTACAGCTTGAATGCTTTGAGGCACTCAGGACTTCCAGCGGCTAATGTTTTGTGCGCAAGACGAACATACTCCGAAGTCAGCGTCCTGGATTCAACTATTTTGGATTGAGTTTCCTCGATTGGCATTGAGGATGTTTTAGAATCCATTGTTGCGGACAAAGGCGCAAAAGAAACAAACAGTAAAGCATGCAGAATAGTCATCTTAGCTATGATCATGATCAGCAAGATATAGCCGTCGAGGTCTAACTTCAATCACATTATTATTCCACTGTTACACTCTTCGCCAAATTCCTAGGCTGGTCCACGTCGCAGCCTCTTCTTACGGCTATGTGGTAGGCGAGGAGTTGTAGCGGGACTACTTCGAGGATGGGTAGGAGTAGCTCGGGGGCCTGGGGGATGTAGATGGTGTGCTCGACGAGCTGCTGGATCTCGTGGTCGCCCTGGATGGCGATAGCGATGACTCGGCCGCTGCGGGCGGTGACCTCCTGAATGTTCGAGAGGGTCTTTTCGTACTTGAGGACGCTGGCGGGGTCGTCGGGGTCCTTGGTGGCGATGCAGACGACGGGGAGCGACTCGTCGATGAGGGCGTTGGGGCCGTGCTTCATCTCGCCTGCGGGGTAGCCTTCGGCGTGGATGTAGGAGATCTCCTTGAGCTTGAGGGCGCCTTCGAGGGCGATGGGGTAGTGGATTCCGCGGCCGAGGAAGAGGAAGTCGTGCGCGCCGTGGAAGAGGCGGGCGAGGTTCTGGCACTGCTCGTCGAGGGATGGGCGCGGGCGGCGGCGGCGATCGGGGCCGGTCCAGATGTGGGTGAAGGGCTGGGTGGATGCAGTTGACCGCAGATCCTTCGACTTCGCTGCGCTTCGCTCAGGATGACACTTTCACCATCTCTCTCTGATCCGTTGGGATGGACGCCGGAAGGTTGTGCGCCCGTCGTTGACTGGCTGCCGGTCGCGGTGGGGGCGGCGACGCCTTCGGACATTCCGGTGGTGTTGGGGCGGTTGAGGGAGAGGAGGGACTCGAGCTTGGAGGGGAGCTTGCCGAGCTCGGTGGTGAGGTGGAGGGACTGGGCGGGGGTGATGGTTCCGCGGGTCTGGGCGAGGTGGAGCGCGAGGATGAAGAGCGCGGTGAGCTGGGAGGTGAAGGCCTTGGTGGAGGCGACTCCGATCTCGGGACCGGCGTTGGTGGTGATGGTTCCTGAGGCGCGGCGGGTGACGGCGGAGCCGACGACGTTGCAGATGGCGAGGGTCTTGGATCCCTTGTCGATGAGCTCGGTCTGGGCGGCGATGGTGTCGGCGGTCTCGCCGGACTGGGTGATGAGCAGGCCGATGGCGTTGGAGTTGGGGATGGGGTCGCGGTAGCGGTACTCGCTGGCGTAGTCGACGTCGACGGGGAGGCGGGCGAGGCGCTCGATCATGAACTTTCCGGCGAGCCCGGCGTGCCAGGAGGTTCCGCAGGCGGCGATGGTGATCTGGGTGGCGCGGCGGATGTCGTCGTCGGAGAGGGCGAGGTTGTCGAGGAAGACCTGGCCGGTGTCAAAGGAGACGCGGCCGAGGGCGGTGTCGCGGACGGCGCGGGGCTGCTCGTTGATCTCCTTGAGCATGAAGTGCTTGTAGCCGGCCTTTTCGGCCTGGATGGGGTCCCAGGCGATGCGCTGGACTTTTAAGGGCAGGGCTGCGCCCTGGAAGTCCGTAAGGGTGACGCCTTCGCGGGTGAGGACGGCGAGCTCGCCGTCGGCGAGGAAGTGGATGTTGCGGGTGTGGTGGAGGATTCCGGGGACGTCGGAGGCGAGGAAGAACTCGCCCTCGCCGAGGCCGATGACGGCGGGCGGTCCCATGCGGGCGGCGACGAGCTTGTCGGGATCATTCGCGGACATGACGCCGATCGCGAAGGCTCCGGTGAGGCGGTGGACGGCGCGACGTACGGCCTCCTCGAGTGGGATGGGGAGAGAAGCAGGTTTCTCCGCTGCGGCCTCTGTGAGGCCTTCGGTCGAGATGACAGACTTTTGCGCGTCGGCCAGCTCCTGCTCGATGAGGTGGGCGATGATCTCGGTGTCGGTCTCGGTGACGAACTTGTGGCCCTTGGCAGTGAGCTCTTTCTTGAGGGCGAGGTAGTTCTCGACGATGCCGTTGTGGACGACGACGAGGGTGCCGGTGCAGTCGCGATGCGGGTGGGCGTTCTCCTCGGTGGGGCGGCCGTGGGTGGCCCAGCGGGTGTGGCCGATTCCAAAGGAGCCGTGGATGGGATGGTCGGCGATCACGGTCTCGAGATTGCGCAGCTTGCCCGGAGCGCGGCGGAGCTCGAGCGAGCCGTGGCCGTTGGAGCTGGGGCCGCCGGCGACGGCGATGCCCGCGGAGTCATAGCCGCGGTATTCGAGACGGCGCAGGCCTTCGATGATGACAGGCACGACGGGTTTAGGACCAATATAGCCAACGATTCCGCACATGGGATGAGTGTAGATGCAGATGCCGGTTTTTAAGCCACAGGAATTTGTGACTTTTGGGTTAGTTGCCGGAGTGGGACGGCCGGGGGAGGGATGGTCTAATACAGGAGATGATCTCGGTCCTCATTCTTACCAAAAATGAGCAGCGTGACCTGCCGGAGTGCCTGAAGTCGGTGGCGTGGTCGGACGATGTGCATGTGTTCGACTCGTACTCGACGGACGAGACGGTGAAGATCGCCGAGGCTGCGGGTGCGAAGGTTACGCAGAGGGTCTTCGACAACTATGCGACGCATAGAAACGCAGCGATGAGCGAGGTGAAGTTCAAGTATCCATGGCTGTTTCTGCTGGATGCAGATGAGCGGCCGACTGCGGAGCTGTCGCGCGAGATGCAGCAGGTGGTGCTGGGGGCGAGCGAGGAGATTTCGGGATTCCGGCTGCGGCGGAGGGACTTCCTGTTCGGGACGTGGCTGCAGCATGCGCAGATTTCGCCGTTCTATATAAGGCTGGTCCGGCCGGAGCGGGCACGGTATACGCGGGCGATTAATGAGGTCCTTGAGGTGGAGGGTCGCGTGACGGAGCTGGGTTACCCGCTGGATCACTATCCCTTCTCCAAGGGAATCGCGCACTGGGTCACGAAGCACAATACCTATTCGACGATGGAAGCGGAGCTGATCTATAAACAGCAGGGATTGCAGCGGCCATCGTGGAAGAGCGCGCTGCGGGACCCGGATTTCCATACACGCAGGCTGCACCAGAAGGCACTGTTTTACCGGATGCCCGCGCGGCCGTTGGTTAAGTGGGCGTACATGATGTTCTATCGCATGGCTGTTCTGGATGGAGCAGCCGGACTGGCGTACGCTACGCTGCAGTCCTTCTATGAGTACCTGATTGTGCTGAAGACACGGGAGTTCGAACGCGGCGGAGCGTAGCCCGTGTGCTATGGTTCCAGGCGCCGTCGATTGGCAGGGCGAGAGCTTCGCCTGGGACAGGCAGCGAGCTGCTACTCCATAAGTACCATTGCCCGCCGGTTTTCAGTCTGAAATAGTAGATGCAGCGGCGAATGCTGCTTTCTTGGGACCCATTATCGATGGATCGTCTTACGCTATTCAGTATGCAGGGCGGCCTGCTCGCTTTTATGGGCATCGTCATCCTCTTGGCGTGGCGTACTCAAAGGCGTCCGTATTCCGACAGTGGGCCTGTCTGGGTTTCCATCGGATTCATGCTGGGTGGCATCGGCCTCTCTCTTCAGGCCTACAGAGGAGTTATCCCGGCTTTCTTCGCCATTATTCTAGGTAACTTCCTGTTCCTGATGACCTATGTCTTCTTGGAACGGGCGATTGCAATTACCACAAAGCGTCGCAGTCACATGTACTGGCTGTTGGGCGTCAATTCTGCTCTGATCCTGAGCTATCTGTATTTCACCTACATCAAGCCAGATGTCATCGTGCGGACGATTGAAGCTGTCATCGTCATGTCGGTTATGCAGATTCCCATCTGGGTCCACCTGGTTCGGTGCAAGGAACGTACGATCAGGCCGGCCCTCCGAGCGATGTCGGCGGTTTTGGTTGTGCACATACTCATGAACGTTGTACGCCTCGTCGGCGTGCTGATGCTGCATAGAGCCGATGTGTGGTTCACGTGGACCGGTGTTATCGCCATTGCGGGACTATCGGTCTCATTTATGTGGGTTGATTCGCTGCGCGTGCGTGAAGAGCTGGAACGCCGTGCGATGACCGATCCTCTGACCGGACTGCTCAATCGGCGTGGCCTGGACGACTTTGGCAAACGCGAGCTGAGCCGTGCCGCGCGCGCCTTGGCGTACCGTGCTCCGCTCTTGCAATCGATGTCAATAGCTTTAAGCAGATCAACGACACCTACGGTCATGCTGCTGGCGATAACGCCCTTTGCGCCGTGACGACGGCTCTTCGCTCTTCGCTCCGCATCACCGATCTAGCCGCGCGGATTGGCGGCGATGAGTTTTTCGTGCTTTTGCCAGGCTCCAATGAGCATAGCGCCAGCGAGGTTTGTGCGCGTCTCAGGAACGCCATCCAGGATGTCAGTGTGGAGACGCGCGACGGAGAGAGGTTTTCTCTTGCCGTGAGTATTGGTTGCGTAACCTCGCGGGGCGAGGAGATGACGATTGCGGAGCTCTTCCATGACAGCGACCTCAAGCTGTACCGTGAAAAGCAGGCCGACCCAACCCGGGATGCCAAGAGCGTCCGGCCGCAATTCATGCAGCAGCACTATGCCAATCAGCGAGGTCAAGCCGTCGGGGTTCATGCTTCGGACGCATAGGCTGGCTTTGCCGCGTAAGAAAGCCGCACCGTTCCGACAGGAGTGAGTATATTTCCCCGCGAAGAGCGGTTCCGGTCCCTCCTCATCGGCCAGTTCTTCCCGCGGATTGGCAGGATACGATCGTCAAGCTGACGCCCCAAGACGGAAAAATCTCGTGTTCTTTGTTCCAGGAGGAGCGTAGACTTGCCGCTCTGAAAACTGCGTGAACCGATGGGGAGCTATGAAGAAGGACGCACTTCGAGTTTCGCCCTGGGTTCTGGGTAGTACGGCTGGGGCCTCGATGCTGGTCTGGCTGGTGAAGCGCCCGTCCGTCAAGAAAATTGAGCAATCTCTACGACGGAGCGTGCACGAAGGTCGACCAGAGGGTTGGCTGGTATGGAGTGCCGCTGGTGGATAGCCTGGCGGTGCTGGTGGGCGTCCGAAATACTTTGCGCACGCGGAATCTGTACTACACCGGAGTGCCGCAGGCGAGCACGGGAAACCCCATAACACGATGAGTTCTGTGCTGCTGCGGCATTACCCAGGGCTGGAGCCCAGCCTGCGCGGTATCAAAACGCCTTTGCGCCAAGGGACGGGTATAGCGGGCGGCGGACAGATCACTGGCACCGATCATCGCTCTTCGAGTTGCTGGCGTGGCTGCGCCGCGCTTGCCTGGACGAGAAAGATGATCACGCTGAGGTGGATCATCAGGACAGCTCCAAGCATCGGCATTGGCGGAATGGCCGCATCACACATTAGCCTAGGCACGATTCGGGAGGGATTGATCGTGCCGCATGGTATATGTTCAGCAGACTGGTGTGAAAGATTGAGGATCCGTTTTGCAGAAGATATCCGTCTTTTTTAACTCTCGCTTTGGTCTAAACTTTCTACACTCGAGTATCTGCGTATTGTTCACAGGCTTCATGGCCTGCGCGGGAGGTTTGCGGCTGGCGGCACAGGCGCAGGAGGCTGCCAGCGCGTATCAGTCAGTCGATCCATTGATTGGAACCGGTCCTGAAGGACATACCTTTCCGGGTGCCACGGTTCCGTTTGGGATGGTTCAACTTAGTCCCGATACGCAGATTCGTCCGTTCAAGCAGAGCTATAAGTGGGCGGCGGGATATCGCTACGAAGACACCACGATTCTGGGCTTTTCGCATACGCACTTTTCAGGCGCAGGGCACTCCGATCTTGGCGACGTGCTGCTGCAGCCGATTGCGGGAGAGGTGCGGCTGGAGCCGGGCGAGATCGATCGCCCCGAGTCCGGCTATCGTTCGCGGTTCAGCCATAAGACGGAAAAGGCAGAGCCCGGCTACTATGCGGTCACGCTCGACGACTACAAGGTGCGAGCGGAGCTGACGGCTACGGAGCGTGTCGGTGTTCACCGCTACAGCTATCCGGCGGGAGAGCCGGAACACATCCTGATGGATCTGCGGTCCTCGATCTACAACTACGAAGGGAAGGTTCTGTGGTCGCGCATTCGTATCCGTAAGGACGGAACGATCACGGGGATGCGGGAGACGAGAGGATGGGCACCGGGACGGCAGCTTTACTATGCGATACGCTTCTCGCGGCCGATGGTTTCGCACGAACTGTATGACCGCGAGTCGCCGGTGGAGTACAAGGGTTTTGCGCCGCCGGGTACGACACCTCAGGAGAAGCAGGCTATTGAAGGCCGCGGCCTGGTGGGTGTCTTTGACTTTGCGCCCACTGGAACGCCACTGGTGGTGAAGGTTGCGCTCTCGCCGACGAGCGAGGAGAACGCCATCGCGAACATGGATGCCGAGGTGCCGGATTTCGATTTCGAACGAGTGCATGGTGCGGCGCGCACTACATGGGAGAAGGCGCTGGCGGTGATCGATATCGCTGCGGCTCCCGCGATGCGAAGGAATCTCTATACGGCGCTTTATCACGCACTGCTGGCTCCGGGAACTTCGATGGATGTGGACGGAAGCTACCGGGGGCCGGATAACCAGGTTCACAAGGCCGACGGCTTTCATTTTGTCTCGAGCTTTTCGCTGTGGGATACGTATCGGGCCGAGCAGCCGTTGATGACGTTGATCGAGCCGGAGAGCCGGACCTCGGACGTAGTACGCTCGCTGGTCGAGTCGCAGCGCGAGAGCCCTTTCGGGATTCTCCCGGTCTGGCAGTTCCAGGGAATTGAGACGTGGTGCATGATCGGCTATCACGCCGTTCCGGAGATCGCGGACGCGTATATGAAGGGGATACGCGGCTTCGATGCGAAGCAGGCGCTGGATGCGATGATGGCCAGTGCGGACTATGGTCCGTATGGGTATCTCGACGAGTACATGAAGCTCGGCTACGTGCCGATCGATCACGATGGCGAAGCAGTGTCCAAGACGATGGAGTATGCCTTCGACGACTGGACGATCTCTCGCATGGCGACTGCAATGGGCCGAAAGGACATCGCCGAGGTCTTCGCCAAGCGGGCGGAGAACTGGAGGAATGTCTTCAATCGCCAGAGTGGATTCGTACAGCCGCGGTATGCAAACGGGAGCTGGCGCGAGCCGTTTGAGCCGGCACGAGCGGGAGCCGATAGCGGGTTTACGGAGGGGAACTCCTGGCAGTACTCCTGGTATCAGCCGCAGGATGAGCAGGGTCTGATTGAGCTGCTGGGAGGAGATGAGAAGCTGGTTTCCAAACTGGATGCGATGTTCGATGCGAAGGTCGATCCCAAGCAGTATGCCGATGTGGAGGATATTGCGGGACTGATCGGTCAGTACATCCACGGAAACGAGCCGAGTCATCACCTCGCTTATCTTTACAACTATGCGGGTCAGCCGTGGAGGACGCAGGAGCGGCTGCAACAGATCGTTGACAGCCAGTACAAGCCAACCGTCGATGGCCTGGTGGGGAACGATGATCTGGGCCAGATGTCAGCATGGCTGATCTTTACCTCGCTGGGGTTTTATCCGGTGGCTCCTGCGTCGAACGAGTACGTTATCGGGCGACCGTTTGTGGATCGAGCGACGTTGATGCTTCCGGATGGAAAGACGTTTCGAATCGTCGCGGAGAAGATGAGTGCTGAGAATCGCTATGTCGAAAGCGTCTCCCTGAACGGGAAGCCGCTGGAGCGAAGCTATCTGCTTCACGAAGAGATTGTGCATGGGGGAGAGCTACGCTTTGTGATGGGGCCGGAGCCCAATCGCAAGTGGGCGGTTGCACCGTCTTCTCGTCCGTTCTCGATGTCGTCGCCACATACGTAGAAGATTCATCTTTCGCTGAGGCGCTTGTTCGAGAAGGTTCCGGAAGGTCGCGAAAGATAACGAGGTAATTGGCTATGAAGCGTCTTCATCCTGGGGTAGTCTGTGCAGCGGCGATGCTGCTGTCCGGTTTTCTGAGCGCGCAGACGGCCGGCCGTTCGGGGGCGCCGAAGCTCGACTTTGAAGCAGTGGGTATGCCGCTGGGAAAGGCACCGGCGAATGCGGAGATTGTCGAGGCGCTGAAGTCTGTGTCTGCCGAGAGGATCAAGAGCAATATCGTTCATCTGGTGGGATTCCATAACAGGTCGACGATCTCTTCGACGGATACGGATCTCAAGCCGGGCACGGGTGTGCTGGCGGCCGCGGACTGGATCAAGGCGCAGTTCGAAAGCTACAGCAAAGACTGCGGCGGCTGTCTCGAGGTGCAGTTCGACGAGTCGGTGGAAGAGCCGCAACCGGGGTTTGGCAACAGTCATCCACGGATCGTGAAGCCCACGCCCCTTCGGAATGTCTATGCGATCCTGCGCGGATCGGATCCTGCATCCGCGAGACGGATGTATCTCATCACCGGGCACTACGACACGCGTGAGACCGATGTGATGAACACGCATGACTTCGCTCCGGGAGCCAACGATGACTCCAGCGGTACGGCTGTCTCGATGGAGGCTGCGCGGGTACTGAGCCGGTACAGGTTTCCGGCGACGCTCGTGTTTGTTGCTGTCGCCGGCGAAGAGCAAGGACTGAACGGCTCTCGGCACCTGGCGCAGCGCGCAGTGAAGGAGGGTTGGCAACTCGAGGGTGTCCTGAATAACGATATCGTCGGGGGCGACACAACTCCGGGTGACAGGCTGCAGAGCAAGCAGCGCATCCGCGTGTTCTCACAGGGAATCCTGCCGTCCTCTCCGCCGGATCAGATTCGGCAGGCACTGAGCATCGGCGGGGAGAATGAGACGCCGTCGCGTCAGCTTGCCCGCGAGGTGCTGGCCGTGGATCGAACCTATTTCGATGGAGCTGCACCGTTCCGGGCAGTGATGGAGCTTAGACTGGATCGCTTTCTGCGGGGAGGCGATCACAAGTCCTTCAGTGATGCCGGGTTTCCCGCTGTCCGGTTTACGGAATGGCGTGAGAACTACGATCATCAGCACCAGCATGTCCGGGTCGAAAATGGCAGAGAGTATGGAGACCTGCTGAAGTTCGATGATTTCAATTACATCGCCAGGGTAGCCCGTTTGAATATCGCCACGCTGGCGACGCTTGCAAAGTCGCCCGGAGTTCCCCAGCAGGTGCGTGTTCTGACCTCTAATCTCGACAACGACACGATCCTCCGGTGGGAGGCGCCGAAGAGTTACACGGGAGAGATCCACTATCAGATCGTGTGGAGAGAGACTGCGGTCAATGATTGGCAGTTTGGGATAGATGCAAAAGAACTTCCAGGGTCCACAGAAAATTCCGCACGCCTGCCTGTCTCAAAGGACAACGTGTTCTTCGGTGTTCGAGCCTGCACGGCGCAGTGGATCTGCAGCCAGGCAGTGGCTCCTGTTCCCAGCCGCGAGTAGGCAGGAAGAGGATGAGCCATTAAGAGGGCACATCAATCTGCGATTGAAAGAACAGGCGCGAGGACTTTGCTGACGAGCAGCAGTCCAGGCCACGGCATCCTTTGCTGATGGGCTTTCGAAGATGGCACAGCGACTTCTAAAAAAATGTGTATGGATAGGACATTAAACCTATGCGGTAAATAAAGACCTGATATTGAATCGGTACCACAATCAGCACGAATTTATTAATGCTTTATTGATGATTCATCGCGCTTCGATATGTTGTCGCGTCGGTCATCGTGGTTTTTGGAAGTGTGTCGCTGGATACATGCCATGTCGGGAGATATCTCGGCTCGGTCCTGTTGAAGCAGTATTGATTGCTGGATTGATTTTCTGACAGTTTGCTTGCTTGGTGCAGGTGGTGATCTGCGTCACGGCCATGCTCTTTCTCTATAGAGATGGAGCGCGTCAGGCGTAAATCAGTTTCGCTCGAACGAATCGTTTCAGAGGTCATACATTTCAAAAGGAGTATCTCTCCGGTATGCCATTCCGCGGCCCTCGTTCCGATAGCTTCGCTTATCAGATTTGTCTGACAATCATGCCAGTTGCGCAGTCGACCTCAAGGAGAGATCCTATGCTTCGCCTTTCCGGTATTGTTCTACTTCTGGTCTTCCTAGGACTCACTCCGTTTGTCGCAGCCCAGACCATCACCAGCAGCGTGAACGGGACGGTTACGGACCCGGGAGGCGCGGTTGTACCGGGAGCGACGATTACGGTCACGAACGTCGAGACCAACATCTCGACCTCAGCCCAGACCAACGACAGTGGTGTTTACAGCATTCGCTTTCTGCAGGTGGGAAGATACACTCTCGCGGTCGAAGCGCCCGGCTTTGCGAGGCAGCTCTCGAAGCCCTTCACGCTCGAAGCAGGACAAAATGCGAAGCTGGATAGTCAGCTCGCGATGCAGGGCACGGTTTCTGCGGTCAGCGTGAGTTCCGAGCTGGTGCCTCTGATCAACACGGAGAATGCTCAGCTTGCGACAACGCTGGACAAGACGGCGATCGACGCGGTTCCACTGATCGGCCGTAACTTCGTGCAGCTGACGATGTTCGTGCCCGGTGCGGTCAGCACGACCCCCGCCAACTTTGCTGGAAACTCCGCGATTGGCGTAGGCGGCCAGCAGGTCTCAGTGAACGGAAACCGCGAACAGTCGAATAACTACCTGCTGGACGGCATCGAGATTAACGAGACCCTGAACAACGGGGTTGGCTACAATCCCAGTCCAGACGCCCTCGACCAGGTGCAAGTGGTCTCGGCAAACGCGCAGGCTGAGTACGGCAATGTCAACGGTGGCGCTGTGATCGCGCTCACAAGGAGCGGCACCAACAGCTGGCACGGCGGAGCGTTTTACTTCCTCTCCGACGGAGTGATGGATGCCAACACCTGGGCCAACAAGCACAACAGCAAGATCACGCCGCGGCAGCCTTATACGCAGCCGATCTTCGGCGGTACGCTGGGCGGCCCCATCCTCAAAGACAAGCTGTTCTTCTTCGTGGATTACGAGGGAGGACGGTATCACCAGGGCGGTGTCGGAACTGCGACGGTCGCAACCGAGAAGATGCGTCACGGAGATTTCTCCGAGCTGCTGAATCCCAATATCATGTGTGCTCCCGGAGCGTCTTGCACGGCAAAGAATCTGATTCAGCTCTATGACTCTTCCTCTCTGCCGTACAAACCTTACGCAGGCAATCTGAATGTGCCTATCACGAATCCGGTAGCGCAGTATCTTTACGCTCATCCCGAACTTTACCCTCTGCCGAACCAGGCTCCTCAGGTCGGAACGCCAGCAACCAATAACTACACCGCATCGACACGGAACGGCCGGCAGAACGACCAGGGCGACATCAAGATCGACTGGAAGGCAACGCAAAAGGACAATCTCTCCGTTCGGTACAGCCAGAGCGAAAACCTCATCACAACCACACCGGTGCTGGCTATCTCGTTTCCGGTCTCGCCGAAGACACCGGTCAAAGGTGTGGCGATCAATGAGGTTCATACCTTCAACTCGTCACTGGTGAACGAGCTGCGCATCGGCTTCACGCGGGTGCATATGCTTGGCGGACTCACGACCGATCCCACCGGGGCCTTCGGGATGAATGGAAACTCCATCGTCGGAATCGGCGCCGCACAGACGCTGAATGGATTTTCGGGACAGGTCTTCCTGCCGCCCAGCACCACCGGTCTTACGACCCCAAATGGTGGAGAGTACACCACCTTCGGCAACGCGGGAACGGCAACCAACTTCGCCGACAACACCTTCACCTACGCCGACAACCTCACCTACCTTCGCGGTCACCACAGCTTCAAGTTCGGTGCACAGTTCATCCGTTATCAGCAGAACAGCCTGTATCCGGGCAATGACGGTCTGCTCGGTCAATTTATCTATACCGGCAACTACACCTCAAACCCGAGCAGCGGACTGGCTAATAACACGCAGGGCTACTCCATCGCCGACTTCAACCTCAATCGTGTGTCCTACACGGGAACCGGCAACGCAAGCGGCCCTCTGGGTCCCACGGGACAGCGACAGTGGCGCGACGCCTACTTCGCCCAGGACGACTGGAAGATTACTCCTACCTTCACGGCAAATCTCGGCATCCGGTACGAGTTCGACCAGCCAATGTACGAGGTCAACAACAAGCAGGCCAACATTAACATGGCGACTGGCCAGCTCGTGTATGCCGGGGTCAACGGAGTAAGCCGCGCGACGGTCAACCCGTATTACGCAAGCTTCATGCCGCGGATCGGATTCGCGTACTCGGTCACACCTCGCATGGTGGTTCGTGGCGGATACGGCATCCAGAACTACATGGAAGGTACGGGCGCCAATCGTCGTCTCACGATCAACCCGCCCTTTCAGACGCCCTACTTCGCGATAGGGTCGGCCCCCAGCGCGACCAGCTCAGGCCAGTTCTTCCGGGTGCAGGATGGCTTCTCCAATCCTGCAACTCCCACGCAGTCACTCTCTCTCAATGCCTGGGCCATGAACATTCGGCCAGCCTTCATCTCGGAGTACAGTCTCACGACCGAGTACCAGTTCAGCAACTCCACTTCGCTCACGCTCGGATACATCGGCGAAGCTGGCCAACATCTCGTCAATCATGGCTCGGCAAATCAGCTGCGGCAGCCCTGCGTAATAAATGGGGTAGTGCAGTCCAACCCAAACAGCGCGACCTGCTCGACCATCAATCCCGCTCCGTATAAGTCGCTGGTGGGCCAGTCAGGATCCATCGTCATCACCACGTCGGACGCCATGATGAACTACAACGCACTGCAGGTTACGTTGCGGCAGCGCGGCTGGCACGGGCTGGCCGGAACGCTCAACTACAGCTACGGTCGCGCAATGACCAATGCTGTTGGCTTCTACGGCTCCACCATGATCGCGAACGCCAACAACTATAACCAGGACTACTACAACAACCACGCCGAGTACGGTCCCACGAGCCAGGATGTCCGGCACAATCTGAACGGCGTCATGAGCTACGAGCTTCCTGTGGGACGCGGGCGGATGTTCGGGGGCAACATGCACTGGGCTGTGGATGAGATAGTTGGCGGCTGGAAGGTCGGGTTTACCGCCGTTGCGTACAGCGGTTTCCCGGTTACGATCAACAACAGCGTAAACAACGCCTATACCAACAATAAAATCCAGCGCGCGAATCATTACCGTCCGCTTAAGATCAACAGCCGCGGTCTGAACGCATGGTTCGGTACAGATCCTTCTGCTGCCTCCTGTTCGGTCCGCGGCACCGATAACGGCGTCTGCGCTTATGGCGCTCCTGCGGACGGACAGTATGGAACCGGGCGGGTCGGCTCAGAACGCGCACCGGGGTATCAGCAGTACGACGCGACGGCGTCGAAGGACTTCACCGTGTGGCGTGAGCAGAAGCTCACGTTCCGAGCGGATGCCTCGAACGTCTTCAACATGACCTCCCTCAGCAACCCCAACAACACCGCCCAGAGCTCCAGCTTTGGCCGGATCACGGCAGTCCGGTCCGGTCCACGGCGGCTTCAGCTGGCGCTCCGATATAGCTTCTGAGCCGGGATTCGTCTGGAAGGGTGCTGAGCCACTCTTCCAGACCGAAACCGCTGAAGAGACGAGGATACGGAGCAATCGCGACTTGCCACAGCAGGTTATTGGTCCTGCGGATGCGGGGCACGAGGAGATGAACCGGTCAAACTGACACAGTCAGTCCGGATAGCCACTTCGTTGATTGGGTTGTTCTGGAGTTGTTACCTTGATGCGGTAACTGATTGATTTGAATGGTAGGCACGATTGGATTCGAACCAACGACCTCTACCGTGTCAAGGTAGCGCTCTAACCAACTGAGCTACGCGCCTGCGTATTCTTAGTTTACCGGCAACCTTGAAAGAGGGCAACTTTCTCCGAGCGGATCTCTGACGGATGAGGGGTGCGGCTTTCAGTTACGATGACTTATAGCGACCGTGCCGTTTTTGACTCAAGTCCGAGCCACACCCAATCTCCTGACGTTGATGCGGCTGTTTATTCTTCCGTTCCTTGTCATCGAGATTCTGGACAACAACTACGCCGCGGCGTTCGCTCTCTTTGCCCTTGCAGGTCTAACTGACGCCCTGGACGGCCTGTTGGCGCGGTGGCTGAGCCAGAGGACGACGCTGGGACAGTACATGGATCCCATCGCTGACAAGCTGCTGCTAAGTACATTGTTTGTAGTCCTGACCCATACCAACCTTATCCCCAGGTATGTCACTGTCCTGGTCTTCAGTCGGGACCTCGGTATCCTGCTGATCGCGACCCTGCTGTTCGCCACGGGCACACTGCGGGACTTCCGGCCCAGTCTGTTAGGCAAATGCAATACTCTGGTCCAGATTCTGGGAGTTGTTTGTGTGCTGCTCGAAAGACTCTGGCCGACAGCCTGGCTGAGCGCGCTGAGCGGAGGCCTGCTGCGGCTTATTGCGGTTCTGGCGCCTGTGTCGGCGGCGCAGTATGCCTGGATCGTCTTTCGGAGAGTTAATTCGGCCCCGGCTGCGGCTTAGATATCCTCGTCGACGGCTTCAGCCTCGACCTCCTCTTCGATTGCCATATCGCGATATTCACTGGAATCAAAGATTTCACCGCATGTCTGACATTCAACATACTCGGCGTCCTCATCTCGAGAGACGATCTTAACGATGGGATGTTTGCAGGCAATATTCATGGATCGAAATGGGAATGGGGAATTAGGTTGGTTGGATTCTGACCTTGTCCATGCGGGTTGTCAACCGCAGTAAGAACATTCTGTGAACAATCTGCAGCCCTGTGATGAGTCCCCGAATCCAGGCTTTTAAGAGGTCTGCTGCTTTCGGAATCGCCTTGCGGCTCTGTACCCGCAGACGTACACTACTAGATGACGACCGCTGTTGCGAAGTTTCGCCGGGTGAGATGATTCGCTGAACGAGACATTCAGGCGGTGGGCACGATCGGACACAGATGCTGCGGCTAACAAAAAAAGCGGATTACGGTCTGATGGCCCTGAAGTATCTGGCCGAGCAAAACAGCGGCTCCGCGCATAGCGCAAAGGATATTGCTGAGGCTTACCATATTCCTCCGCAGCTGTTAGCCAAGATTCTGCAAACGCTGGCGAAGGGCGGCTTACTGGTCTCGCACGCTGGAACGAACGGAGGGTATTCGCTCGCCCGTCCGGCCAGAGATATCTCCGCCTTCGAGGTAATCCGAACGATCGATGGTCCCTTGTTTATAACCAGCTGCATCACCATCCACGGTGCATGCGATCTGACCAGCACATGCACCATCAAGGAGCCGTTGCGGAAGGTAAACGATAGCATCAAGGACCTTCTGAGCGGCATCTATATTGCAGACCTGGTTGAGACTGGCGATGCTGAACGTGGAAACACCAACGCGGTTGGTGGCGGGTTGGTTTCAATCGCACTCTAGTACGCGAGCCGAGTCGTTACAACCTCAAGAATTCAGATTTAAAGAAAGTCAGGAGTAGGAACGCTATGAGCACCGATGGAACCGGAGTTGTGATTGCAGAGTCGGCAACGCCCCTTCCGGAAGGAGTACACCTTCCGATTTACATGGACAATCATGCGACGACGCCGCTGGACCCGCGGGTCCTTCAAGCGATGATGCCTTATCTGACCGGGATCTTCGGGAATGCGGCCAGCAGGAACCACGCGTTCGGCTGGGAGGCGGAGAAGGCGGTCGAGAAGGCACGCGAGCAGGTAGCGAAGCTGATCGGCGCAAGCGCGAAAGAGGTCATCTTTACCTCGGGCGCGACAGAGTCCAACAACCTCGCTCTCAAGGGTATCGCCGAGATGTACCGCGAGCGCGGCAACCATATCATCACCCAGGTGACGGAGCACAAGGCTGTTCTGGACACCTGCAAGAAGCTCGAGAAGCAGGGTTATCGCGTGACCTATCTGCCGGTGCAGGCGGATGGTCTTATCGACATCGAGGACCTGAAGCGGGCGATCGATGACAAGACGATTCTTGTCTCGATTATGTACGCCAATAACGAGATCGGGGTTATTCAGCCGATCCGTGAGATCGGCGCCCTCTGCCACGAGAAGGGAGTCCTCTTCCACACCGACGCGGTGCAGGCCGTTGGGAAAATTCCCGTCGATGTGCAGAAGGACAACATCGACGTGCTGAGCCTGAGCGGACACAAGATCTATGGGCCGAAGGGCGTGGGCGCGCTGTATGTTCGCCGTCGCAACCCTCGCGTACAGATCTCGGAGCAGATCAACGGCGGAGGGCACGAGCGCGGTATGCGTTCCGGCACGCTGAATGTGCCCGGTATCGTCGGGTTGGGCGCAGCCTGCGAGATCGCCATGAACGAGATGGAGTCCGAGGCCAAGCGTGAGATTGAGCTTCGTGACTATCTGAAGGCGAAGCTCGAAAACGCACTCGATTACGTGCACGTCAACGGCAACATGGATCATCATCTGCCCGGCAACCTGAACATGAGCTTCGTGTATGTCGAAGGCGAGAGCCTGCTGATGGGCATCAACGATATCGCGGTCTCTTCGGGTTCGGCCTGCACCTCAGCGACACTCGAACCGAGCTATGTCCTCAAGGCGCTTGGTCTGGGCGACGACGTTGCACACAGCTCCATCCGCTTCGGGCTTGGCCGCTTCAACAATAAGGCTGAGGTCGATTACGTCTCTGACAAGATCATCGATGTCGTGCAGAAGCTGCGGGAGCTTAGCCCGCTGTACGAGATGGTCAAAGAAGGTATCGACCTGTCGAAGATCGAGTGGGCAGCTCACTAACTGCCACATAGCAGGACATGAAGGCCGGGCGGACGGAACAACGTCGTCCGGCCTTCACTTTTGTGACCAGATCTCAGAAAATCTCAAAGGCAGCTGTCCGGCTTAACTGCGGGAAATGCCCACTTTGGGCACTGAAATTATTGCAAGTTATTGATTATCTTGCGCAGATGGCAACCCGGCGCGGAATCAGAACATCCAGCAGAATAGCTGCATGTCAGTCAGCAGCATAAAGAATGAGAATCTCTCGGCTCTTTACAGTTGTACTTATCCTTTGTCTGTTTGCAGTCCCTTCGGCTGGTGGCTACTCGCTCCTGACGCATGAGCAGCTGATCGATCTGACCTGGGATACCTCGATCGTCCCTCTGCTTAAGAGTCGATACCCTACGATCACACAGGCACAGATCGAACATGCACGCGCCTACGCGTATGGCGGCTGTGTCATCCAGGACATCGGCTATTACCCGTTCGGCAACTCCTTCTTCTCAAACCTAACCCACTATGTACGGTCCGGAGATTTCGTTGTTAATCTCTTTCGCAACGCGGGGAATGCGGATGAACTGGCCTTTGCGGTCGGTGCGCTCTCGCACTATATCGGGGACAGCATTGGCCATGCTGATGCGACCAATCTCGCCGTGCCCATAGAGTTTCCGAAGCTGGAGCAAAAGTACGGTCGATCGGTGAACTACGCAGAAGGCGAGTCGCAGCACGTTCGGACGGAGTTCGCTTTCGATGTCAATGAGGTCTCACGAGGCCGGTTTGCGCCGGTTCACTATCTCCGACACGTTGGCCTGCTGGTTCCCCAGCGTCAGCTGGAGCTTGCGTTCTACCAGACGTACGGTCTGGCCGAGGATTTCTCAGCAGGCAAAGGAGCGCGGGTCAACGTCAGGGGCTATCGCTTTGCGGTGAGGCGCTTCATTCCGCGAATCGCCTATGCTGTCGCCCTGCTGCACCGCCACCGTGAGCCCCCGGTCGTGGATTCGCCGGAGCTGCAGCGCCTCACGGCAGAGGTAACGAAGATCGCAAGCAAGAATCACTGGGACGAATATCGTCATCGTGCCGGCATCGGTACGTATACGCTGGCTGGCATTCTGTACATCCTGCCCAAGGTTGGGCCGATCAAGCTTGCCGCAGTGAAGGGCCCTACCGCAGAGACGGATCGCGAATACACGAAGTCGGTTCTGCGCTCGATGGATGCGTTGAACTTTGCCCTCAAACGGTTTACACCTCCGCCGACACCGCGTGCATCCGCTGCGGAGGCCGCAAAGCTGGATGTACACTCCCAACCTCCACCGAGCGATCCGCTTCCGGCACAGCTGGGAGCGGCTCAGGACGTTCCTCGCGGCTCGCCTGATCCAAGGCATCCGCTCAGAAATCGTGATCTCGACACGGGCACCATGGTGCGTCCTGGAGAATATCCTCTGACGGATGCGACGTACTGCCGGCTCGTCCATCAGCTCGCAGCCAAGCCGGGGCAGCCGATTCCTCCGGGGATTAAGCGGGACATCCTGGACTTCTACTCGGATATGAGTGTTGACTTCGCGACCAAGGCGAAACCCGACACCTGGAAGGCGCTGCAGGCCGATCTCGCGACCCTGAAGACCATGAAGACGAGCACTGAGCCGCTGCCTTATCCGACCTACGGAACCGATGAGAACGATCCCAGCGACGTTGGGACGCACTAGCGAGTGTCTCTCCGTCAACAGGCTGGAGGCTCAAAGTCGCCGGATTCTGCAAAACCGGCCAAGGGTGGCGCACCAAAACAATAAGAGTTATCATCTATACATAGCGAGAGGACTTTCCCATGGCATATAGCGATAAGGTCGTCGACCACTACAACAATCCGCGGAACGTCGGTACGCTGGACAAGGGCGCCCAAGAGGTCGGTACTGGCCTGGTTGGTGCACCGGAATGCGGCGACGTTATGCGTCTGCAGATCAAGGTAAACCCCGAAACCCAGGTGATTGAGGACGCGAAGTTTAAGACCTTCGGTTGCGGGTCAGCCATTGCGTCCAGCTCGCTCGCAACAGAGTGGGTGAAGGGTAAGACGGTTGCCGAAGCGATGGCGATCTCGAATACGGATATCGTAAAGGAGCTTGCGCTTCCCCCGGTCAAGATTCACTGCTCGGTTCTGGCGGAAGACGCCATCCGCGCCGCGATCGGTGACTGGAAGAAGAAGAACAGCGTGGCCGAGACGGAACCGGCTGCTGTAGCAGCTCACTAATTTCCGCTGTTTCAAAAGATCGCGCCCCGCGGCCTTGCTGATGCTTTGCGAGTCGCGGGGTGCTTTTGCATCATCTGACAGAGGGTGCCTCCTTCGCGAGACCGAGGTCATTCCGCTGTCTTCGCGTCCCGATTCAGGGCGCGGGTGAGGTTTTCTAATGTCCATGGTTTCGATCAATCCCACAACTTCACAGGATGCTCGCGCCAGCGCTCCTGAGCAGCCCAAAGATCCCTTGGCGGGGATGACGCTGCTGAGTGCAGAGGGGCAGCAGCCTCGCGCCAAGGCCGCGGTTGAGATTACGAAGAACGCTCTCAAGCGCATTCGCGTGGCGATGGCGAAGGAGGGAGTCTCGCCCGAACAGGGCGGACTTCGCCTGGGAGTGATGGGCGGCGGCTGCTCCGGGCTGAGCTATTCGATTCGGTTTGATTCCCAGCCACGGGAACGGGACCGTGTGTTTACGTTTGGAGCGGGAGTCGAGACGCCCGGAGATCCGACAGAGGGAAAGCCAGTCCGCCTCTTCGTCGATCCGAAGAGCTTTCTCTATCTCGCCGGGATGGTCCTGGACTTCGAGGAGACGTTGATGAGGCAGGGCTTCAACTTCATCAACCCGAACTCGACCAAGAGCTGCGGCTGCGGGTCCAGCTTTACCGCTTAGGGAGTCCCCCCCACGATTTCGGGCAAAATCTTGATTTTAATAGACTTAGGCCTGTACCTTTCATGTAAATTATTGAGATGAAAGGGTTTATAGGCAAAATATTGAAAACAAAGGAGAAGCCCGCATCCAGCGGGCTTTTCCCTTTGAAAAATTATTTCTTCTCTCGTATCTATTTTAGCGGTCGGCGTGTAACTGAACGGCAGACGTATGTTCAAGCTACATATGGAGTTAGAGAAGTTAAGGGCTTGACAGATCTTTCCCCATCTTCGGATCACTGGGTGGTCACGACGGGATGCTCCACAGGTGAATCACGCTGAATGCCGTACTGGCTGTCCCATCCGGGAAGCTCCTGAGAGCCCGTGATGAGACGTGCCCCGTCCTGAAAGCTGAGATAGGTCCATGCCCACTGACGGAAGACGGCCAGCCGATTGCGGAACCCGATGAGAAAGAAGATGTGAATGACGAGCCAGACGATCCAGGCGGGCAGGCCGCTCCAGTGGCCATGGAAGGGCCACTTGATATCGGCGACGGCAGCCTTGCGCCCGATGGTAGCCATGTCGCCCTTGTCGAAGTAGTGAAAGGGCTCGTTGAGTCCAGTACCGTCGCTTCCGAGATCGCGGGCAAGAAGGCGGCCGATGCGTTTGGCCGCGTAGCTTCCCATCTGCATAGCTGGCTGCGCGACCCCGGGCACCTGATGGCCGTTCTCTTCCACATGGGCGAGGTCGCCGCAGATGAACACGTCCGGATGATCGGGCGGGTTGAGGAACTGATCGACGATGACACAGCCCCGGTGGTCGAGTGGAACTCCCAGCATCTTGCCCAGAGGGGAGGCCTGGACTCCAGCTGCCCACAGAGTCACGGTGGAATCGATCTTCTCATTGCCTACCATGACGTAGCCCGGCTTGACGTCGGTGACGTGAGCGCCGGTTCGGATGCTGACCCCGAGGGCGGATAACTGATCGATAGCTTTTTTCTGAAGATCGGGAGGATAAGCTCCGAGTATGTTGGGAGATCCCTCGAGGATCTCGACTTCGGCGGTGGCGGGGTTGATGTGGCGGAAGTCGCGGGCCATATAGAGGCGCGCGATGTCGCTGATGGCCCCGGCGAGCTCTACCCCTGTTGGACCTCCGCCGATGATGACGAAGCGGAGAGGGGGGTGGACGCCAGCCTCCTGCATCTGTCGTTCGGCGAGTTCGAAGGCGAGCAGGACGCGGCGCCGGATCTCGGTGGCGTCTTCCACTGTCTTGAGGCCGGGAGCGAGCTTTGCCCAGTCATCGTGTCCGAAGTAGGAGTGCGTGGAGCC
Source organism: Edaphobacter sp. HDX4 (assembly GCF_036877565.1). Lineage (NCBI taxonomy): Bacteria > Pseudomonadati > Acidobacteriota > Terriglobia > Terriglobales > Acidobacteriaceae > Edaphobacter > Edaphobacter sp. HDX4. Next base: position 419,125 of record NZ_JAEDXW010000001.1, on the reverse strand, counting down.
GGTGGCCAGGATGAGAAAGTCGTACTCGAGCAGAGCCCCGGTCTTGAGCTGGACGCGCTTCTGCGACAGATCGAAGCCTGTCGCCTCATCCATGAGCACTTCAACGTTCTGGTGGTCTCGCAGGATGGAGCGGATGGGCTGGGCGATCTCGGCGGGGGAGAGAACAGCGAGGGCTACCTGATAAAGAAGTGGCTGAAACGTGTGGTGATTCTTGCGGTCGACAAGGGTGATGTCGACGGGAAGTTTCGCTAATCCGATCGCGGCGTTCATGCCGGCGAATCCTCCCCCGATGATCACGACTCGTTTGTGTACAGTGCTGCCAGCCGCCATGCCAATGGCTCCTTTGGATTTGCTCTCTGGCTCTTCGGTTCTCACTCTTTTGTGATGCATGAAAAGCATCGAAAGACTCTCACATGCGATTCAGGGGAGCTTATGGAGCTCCAAGGAGATGAAGCCTGCGGTTCCGGTTGCGGCTGCGAGAAGAGTGATCTCCGGGCTGGATACGGATTCCATCGGGTTGATGACGACCGTACCATCGAGGCCCGACATGAGGCTGGCGCTTGCAGTGCTGCCCGTGGGGGGAATAGGACATCGGCCCTGCGAGGGGCAGGGAACGTAAGACCAGGGCTGGAGGGTCTGACGGACGGTCACGGTCGCGCCTGCAACCGGGTGCCCAGAGGCGTCTTCGACGCGGAGAACTACTGGCGTAAAACTTGCAGCCGCAGAGACGGCCTGCTGCGCTCCACTGAGCACGGAGAGCTGAAGGACTGCATCGTCAACACTGGTGACGGTGAAGCTGCTGCAGATGGAGTTCCAGGCGCAGGCCGAGGCGCTGGCGGAGTTCGCCGTGAGGAAGGGGCCGGCTGTTGCGGTGGTCTGCGCGATAGAGCTGTCGTTCGAGAGCGACGTTGCAGGATTGAAGGTGAGAGGGCCAGAGAGTGGGATCCAGCGAACGGGAATACCGTTGGTGGCGGCAGCATTATCGGCAAGGGAGACCTGGGGGTTCCAGCTAAGAACGGCTTTTTGAGCCAGATAGAGCTGTGGGAGGAGGGGTGTGAGGGTCTGGACGCGGGGAATGGCGGTGCTGGCGGCGCTTACGGTTCCGATACTGCTGGCAGCGCTGAGAGTAAAGGCGCCGGGCTGAAGGGGTGTGATGAAGGTGCTGATTTTTCCTAAGGAGTCGGTGGAAAGCGTGCAGGAGGTCGCATTGCAGCTCTCGAACCGCACCTGTCCGGAGGTGGAAGTGAGAGTGACGGGGAGGTTAGCCAAAGGGCTGGATCCGTCTGCGGCTACGGCCTTGATGGTAAAAGGAACAGGCGCTGTGGTCTGGGCGATGACGGTAGTGGGGGGCGAGGAGAGGAGCGTGAGCTCGGGTTGCGGAGCCTGATATCCGAGGGCCGCTGTCATGACGGAGGATCCGCCGGTGACGAGGTCGCGCACGGCCACATCGACCGTAGCCGCGGTAGCGAGATGAAGTGCGGGCGCATTGGCTGTGATCGAGGTGGAGGTCCAGTTGGAGACTGTGGCAGGGATTCCGTCGATGGTGACGGTGTTTCCGGCACGGAACCCTGAGCCTGTGATGGTGATGCTGGCTCCCTTCGCCGGGATGGAGGAGGGGGTGACGGAGTCGGCGTAGAGGATGCGGGCCTGGTAGGAGAAGTCGGGACGACCGTCGCCGCGCTGGTCCATGATGCCGAGACGAAACTGCTGGGATTGGGAGGTCTGGAGCGACAGCGTGGTCATGCCGCTCACGGGGGAGTTGAAGGGTTCGGGAGCGGATGCGACGGTGGGCAGAGTTCCGATGGCGTCCGTGGACTTCCAGACCCCGATTGTGGGCCGGGCCTTGGTGGTGGTGAGTGCAGAGCTGTGATCGAGCGCTGAGACTTCGATGGTGAGGCTTCGACCTGCCTTGACGCTTAGCGTGGACCACGCGGTGTGTCCGTAGCTGCAGAAGTTTCCGTTCCACCAGCCTGTGGAGGGGATGGAGGAGGGAACCGATTCGGTGCCGTCCTGGGAGATCTGACAACCTGAGTCCGCGTCGGAGGCGACTAACCTGATGCTGGTCTGCTGGTAGGGACCGGCGATGCCCTGGACGAACTGCAGCGCAGAGCCGGAGGGTGCGACGGAGCCTGAGTCATAAGGACCGACGGAGTAGGGGCCCGTGTAGAGAGGATTGATGGGTTGGGTGGAGACGATGAGGGTCTGCCATGGCTCCCAGGACTGGGGGATGGCGGTGCGAAAGATGTCATAGGCTCCCTCGAGAGCGGCGCTGGAGGAACCCATGTTGGTCGTGAAGGAGGCGGTTATTTTGTTGATAGGGGTGGAACTGCGCCGGCGAAAGAGGGTGCCGGTGACAGCAGAGGTGGTCTCCCATGCTTCTGGAATGGACCAGTAGGGTTCAAGCCGATGGATGACGACGTTGACGCCCTGCATGCCCTGACCATTGGGGAAGCTGATGGTTCCGGAGATGCGATTGGCACGATAGAGCGTATCGGTCTTGCCGGGAATCGAGGGCGCTACTGTGCCGACCGGGTAGAGCAGGCCGAGACCCGAGATATCGTCGTCGCGGAGGGTAAACGGCTGCGGCATGCATTGGTAGGTGTAGGGACCGCAGAGCACATCGATGGGGTGCATGACCGGCCAGTGAAGTGCCTGCTGGAGGGTGGGTGTGGGGGTTCCGGTAAAGACGTTGTCGTTGGTCTGCGACCAGCTGAGGCCGATGACGCGACCAAAGGCGCGCATCAGTTGATATTGAAGCTGCAGCTGCTGCTCGGGAGCGGGTCCAGTACAGCGGCCGTTGAGGACGATGATGGCGTGCAGAATGAGACCTGCCGGAGAGATGGAGTCAACGCTTTCGGTTACGGCGTTTTGTCGGCAGCTGGATGGAGAGCTGGCGCCTGATCCGAGGAGGAGATCGGTGATAGCTCCGTCAGAGTCATAGAGGATGGCGATGGGACGAGCAAGATAGTTTGTGCTTTGTACGTCGTCGGGAAAGACGATGCCGGTGCTGCTGAAGTAAACGTTGGCGAGGCTGACGTGTTCGGAGAGAGAGCCTCCGTAGAGCAGATTGAAGTTGGCTGTGGGAACTGTCCAGACGCTGGCTGCGGCCTTGACGAGGGCATCGGCAGCAACGTGATCAACATAGGGGCTGAGGTCGCCGGGATCGGTGAAGTAGTAGGGGGTGCTGGTATACCAGACGATGGGACGCCCCTCTGAGGAATAGTAAGGAAGGCCTGTCACCCACCGGGGCCCGCTTGCAGCGGCAAGCCGAGGGAGGGTGCAGAGCAGTGCGAGGGAGAGCGTCAGGATCCGTCGACTGCGGATCATGGAACGGCCTGCTGCCAGGACTGCAACATTCCAAGGAGATCAGGCAATGGAGTCTCCTGAGCAGCGGCGAGGGTTTGCTGCTGGTCGTAGACAGGAACGGATGCAGCGGAGATGCTGCTGGATGATGCGGTGGCATATGGGAGCGGGCGCGCGATGCGAGTGGCGACCCAGCGAAGGTCGGCGACGAAAGGCGGTTGGGCTTCTGCATCTGAGGCGGTGAGGAGTTGAGAGCTGGAGGGTGACGGGCGAACGGGGATGGCGCCGTCCATACCTTCGACGGGAGAAGAGATTCCGGACGAGCCGGGAGTGTGCAACATCATGAGAAGGCGCTGGCCGACGCGGTAACGCTCGCCATCCTGACTCCACAGGCCTGCCCATTCACGAAGCGTGTAGGTTTGTCCGGTGTTGCAGCCTCGGACGGCCTGGTCGATGCGGAAGTCTATCTCAACGATGCCGGAGGCTCCCTGCTGGCCGCCCTTGTGCCGGATGCCGGTGACTTCGCCGGTGAAGATGACGCCTGCAAGATCAGACATGTGGTGAAGAACATCTTCGAGTGTCTGGGGGAGAGCGGTGGCGGCCTGACCTCGCGCAACGGACGAGGAGATGGCAAGGTACATGCTGAGGAGCAGGACAGCGGTTCGGGTTGGCGAAGACGAGCGGGTCATCTGTGGGTTCGAGTACCCTTACTCTTTCGTCAAAATGATCGGTATTGAGGCATATGTCCTGTTTCGAAACAGGAAGCATCAGAAGGATGGTTGAAAGGAAGGGAAGTGAGGTGTGCGATCTTCGGATAGGTTCTGAGGTTTCCGCCCAGGCAGATAGAAAATCCTTAAATTTGTGACTCACCTTTTGCTTTTCCGTGCATCCTACCCCAATACAATAGTGCGAACAGGAGACAAGTTCATGGCCACCGAGCCCACAACGACCGCAATCACTGAGCCAATTCGCCCCATTGATATGAGCATGTTTGCTTCATTTGATCCTTGCCCCACCGATACGTTGTTCGCTGCAACACGCAGCGTGGATGACGATACCGAAGACTTCGATGATGAAGACGAGGAAGATGAAGACGATGAGGACGAGGACGAAGAGTTAGAAGACGACGAGGAAGATGAAGAGGATGAGGACGACGACGACGACGAAGAGCTAGAAGACGACGAGGAAGATGAAGACGAAGACAACGAGGAAGAAGAAGAGGACGAGGGCTACTACGACGAGGATGACGATGAGGCCGAGGAAGACGAGGCCGAGTTTGACGACGATCTTCCACGTATGCCGCGGGTTCGCCGTATGTAACGACTGGCGCGGGAGGTAAGGACCGCGGGTTGATCCTCAGAAATTAAGGAATGTTGGCCGCGCCGCGAGATATCCGGCGCGGCTCTTGCTTTGGATCAATAGCCCTGCGCGGTCACCTGATTTTCGAGCGGCTCGCCAGCGAGATATCGGCGCACCTGCTCGGCTCCGAAGCTGAAGGCACGGTGAATGAAGTCGGGGGTTGAGCCGGCGACGTGGGGCGTGATGAGGCAGTTGGCTGCAGACCAGAACGGATGATGCGGAGGGAGCGGTTCGGGGTCAGTCACGTCGACTGCGGCGCGAATCCTGTTCTGATTGAGAGCATCGAGGAGAGCCTGGGTATCGACGACGGGGCCGCGTGCGGCATTGACGAGAAGGGCACCGGGTTTCATGAGGCTGAGCTCACGCTCGCCGAAGAGCTTGTCCGTCTCCGCCGTGAAGGGCACGATTGCGATGACGATGTCGGCGTGTGGCAGCAGTTCCGCGAGCTGATCGACGGAGTGAACGTGAGGCGCTTCACGTGCTCGTCGAGCGATACGGGTTACGGTTACGCCGAAGGGGGTAAGGCGGGATTCGATGGCGCTGCCGATGGATCCGTAGCCGACGATGAGCACGGATTTGCCGAAGATGTCTTCGCCGAGGATGCGGTATTGACCGACCTGTGCGCCGTTCTCGTTGATGAAGCCATCGCGCACCGAGGCCTGGCCGCCCCACTCCTGCCGGTTCTGCATATCACGATAGAGAGGAAGACGCTTGTAGGTGGCGAGGATGGCGCTGACGACCCACTCGGAGGTGGAGATGTCGTGAATTCCTCGACCATCGCAGAGGATGACGTCTTTTGGAAGCCAGGGCAGGATCCAGTCGACCCCTGCCATCATGGATTGAACGACCTTGACTCCGTGGAGACGGGAGAAGGCAACTGCAGCATCCTTGCGGGCGAAGGGAAGAATCCAGAAGTCGACATCATGCTCACTGGAGGACTCACGAGGGATACGAACGATTTCGGCCTCGGGCGGGAAGTTTCGCAGGAGTTCCGAAGAGAGATTTTCATCGACGCCAACACGCACCATGCATCGAGTTTGCATGAAAGGAAGACAAAAAGGAAAGATCGCGGAGACGTCAGGCGAGGAACTGCCGGGGGTTTCGTTCCTGATTTACACTGGTCTCGCATTTTCTTTGAGAATGCACAGTTGCTCACTGTGCAATGGATGTTGCGAGTATTTGCCTGAGCCGAAAGCGAAGGAGCCTGAGATATGTCAGTAGCCGAGAATTCACTTTCAGGGGTGTCCCTGATTGGAGAGGGCGTTGCATCGCCCGGACAGACGACCTTCCACGGAGTGAATCCTGCGACAGGCGAAAAGATGGAGCCGGCGTTCTACTCGGCGACGCCGCAGCAGATCGATGATGCAGTCGGGAAGGCTACTGCATCGTTCTATACGTATGCGTCGCTTCCGGGGAAGGATCGGGCAACATTTCTCCGGAAGATTGCTGCGAACCTATCAGAACTGGGCGGCGCGATCGTGGAACGCGCGAATCTCGAGACAGGACTTCCTCTGCCGCGTCTGCAGGGAGAGCTTGCGCGGACGACCGGCCAGCTGGCGCTCTTTGCGCAGGTGGTGGAAGAGGGCTCCTGGGTGGATGCAAGGATCGACGAGGCTGATCCCGAGCGAAAGCCACTGCCGAAGCCGGATGTGCGGTCGATGTCGAAGCCGCTTGGGCCGGTTGCGGTCTTTGGTGCGAGCAACTTTCCGCTGGCATTCTCGGTTGCAGGTGGGGATACGGCGTCGGCTCTGGCGGCCGGCTGTCCTGTGATTGTGAAGGCGCATCCGGCGCATCCGGGCACGAGCGAACTTGTAGGGCGTGCGATTCAAAAGGCAGTGAAGGAGAGCGATCTGCCGGACGGCGTCTTCTCAATGCTGTTCGACGCCGGAATTGACGTGGGAGTCGCGCTGGTGAAGCATCCCGGCATAAAGGCTGTGGCATTTACGGGTTCTCAGAACGCGGGTAAGGCCCTGATGCACCTGGCTGCGGGACGCGATGAGCCGATCCCATGCTATTCGGAGATGGGAAGCACGAATCCGTTGTTCATTCTGCCAGGCGCGATGAAGGAACGGAGAGAAGCCCTGGCTAAAGGGCTGCAGGCATCCTTCACGCTGGGGTCAGGTCAGTTTTGCACCAAGCCCGGACTGGTGTTTGGGCCGGCGGAGGAGATGGAGCGTTTCACCGAACAGCTGCGTGATGGAGTGAGTACGATGTCGCAGCAGGGAATGCTGACGCCGGGGATCGCGGCGAAGTACAACGAAGCTATCGCCGAACGGACGAAGGGTGGGAAGGCGCAGCTGGTTGCAGGAGCGGATACGGTCGTCGACAAGAAGATTGCTGCGGGAGCGGCGACGTTATTCCGTGTGCCGCTCAAGGATTTCCTCGGCCACGAGACGCTGGAAGAGGAGATCTTCGGGCCGACGACGCTGCTGATCCAATACGGCGAGAAGGATGAGCTAGTGGCAGCCGCGGAGAGGTTGCATGGACACCTAACGGCCACAGTTCATGGCACGGAGGAAGATATCGCCGCGGCTGGAGAGCTGATCCGGGTTCTGGAGACGAAGGTGGGGAGGATCCTGTTCAACGGGTATCCGACGGGCGTGGAGGTTTGTCATGCGATGGTGCATGGCGGACCGTATCCTGCGACGTCCGACTCGAGAACAACGTCGGTGGGTACGAAGGCGATCCATCGTTTTGTACGTCCAGTGTGCTATCAGGACTTTCCAGATGCGGCGCTTCCTGTGGAGCTGAGACGTGAGAATCCACTGGGCATCATGCGGCTGGTGAATGGCACCCTGACGCGGTCGTGAAGGTGACGGGTTTCAGTCGCACGGTGTAGTGGCTGAAGTCGTGTTGCTGAGCAAGGCAGAGGATCCCTGTATTTTGCCTGCGGCCTTTATGAGGGTGGGGCAAGATACAGGGATTCTTCACTTCGCTCAGAATGACGACTTTGATTTGTGTTCAGGCGACCTGGTTTTCGAGCATACCGATAGGTGGGATGGTGATGCGGACCTTATCTCCGGGGGCGAGGGTGAAGTCATCTCCGGGGACGATGCCGGTTCCGGTCATCAGCAATGCTCCATGAGGAAAGCTGTTGTCGCGAAAGAGATAGCTCACGAGAAGTTCGGGGTTGCGCTTGAGCTCAGCCAAGGTGGTTTCGCCGGAGAAGACGACTGCTCCGCTTCGTTCAACCTGGAGCTGGATTGCGGTGCTGCGGGGAAGCGGCTCAGAGCTGAGAAGAATCGCGGGACCGAGAGCGCAGCTGCCATCGTAGACCTTGGCCTGCGGAAGATAGAGAGGGTTTTCTCCCTCGATGTCGCGCGAGCTCATATCGTTGCCGATGGTGTATCCAGTGATGGTTCCAGTTGAACTAACGAGCAGGGTGAGCTCAGGTTCCGGAACCGACCATTTGGCATCAGAACGGATGCGAACGGGTTGATTGGGCCCGACGACGCGATGGGCCGTGGCCTTGAAGAAGATCTCAGGACGTTCGGCGTGGTAGACGCGATCGTAGAAGGTGCCGCCGCCTGCGTCTTTCGACTCTTCGATGCGGGCATCGCGGCTACGGAAGTAGGTGACTCCAGCGGCCCAGACCTCCTGCTTGCCGATGGGGGCGAGGAGCTCAGTTGCAGGGGGAGGTGGCACCTGACTGCCGGAGAGAGACGCCTTGACTCGCTGATAGACGTCGGGGCTCGCGATGAGCTCGGCCCAGTCTGAAGTTTCGACTGAGTAGCAGGAGCCAGCTTCCTCGGCGTAAAAGCCATTTTTTGTGCGATAAAGCTTCATCTTGCTTCCTTGTGAAGTGGATTGAGGGAGTGCTTTTGAGGTTGATGATCGAGATGCAGGCGCTGGATGATTGCGTCGCTGTCGTAGACGCATCCTCCCCAGATACCTCCGCTTGCCTGAACGAGAGCGGCCCACAGCCTTGTCTCTGCGGGGAGCTCGGGATGCGGTGCAAGGTCTTCGCGGGGTGCGCGCGCGGCGAGACGGCGTTCTCCTTCTTCCGCGGAGAAGCGCTCGTCGCGAGTGCCGATGAGATGGACGGTGCCGTGGAGCGCGTCGCGATCGACAGTGATCTCAATGACGTCATTCTCCTGAACCCGACCGATCGGACCTCCGGCAAGTGCCTCCGGCGAGATGTGGCCGATGCAGGCTCCGGTGGAGACTCCGCTAAAGCGCGCATCGGTGAGCACGGCGACATGTTTGCAGTCGGGGAGGTTCTTGAGGGCGGAGGTGATCTGGTAGATCTCCTGCATGCCTGCTCCGGCTGGGCCGCTACAGATAAGAACGATGACGTCGCCTTTGCCGATGGTGCCCTGCTTGATAGCGGCGATCGCGGCCTCTTCGGTCACAAAGACGCGAGCGGGACCGACGTGATGATAGCGATTGTCTTCATCGATGATTGTCGGGTCGATGGACGTGCTCTTGATGACGGAGCCTTCAGGAGCAAGGTTTCCGACAGGGAAGCAGACGGTGGCGGTGAGACCGCGTTTGCGCGCCTCGTCGGGAGAGAGGATGACCTGATCAGGATCGACTCCATCGAGCTCTCGGAGCTTATTCCGGAGTGCGGTTCGCCGATCCGACTGCTCCCACCAGTCGAGATTTTCGTCGAGTGTCTCGCCGCTGACGGTACGCACGGATGTATCCAGGAGACCGGCGCGGCGCAGGTGAAGCATGACCTCGGGGACGCCTCCTGCGAGAAATACCTGAACCGTGGCAAAGTTCTGAGGGCCGTTGGGGAGAGCATCCACGAGACGCGGGATCTGACGATTGACGTGGGCCCAATCGTCGATGCCGGGACGAGTAAGCCGAGCCGCATGCGCGATGGCGGGAACGTGCAGAAGAAGGTTGGTCGAACCTCCGAATGCGGCGTGCAGAACCATCGCATTTCGGATGGCAGCATCGGTGAGGACATCGGTGGTGGCGATGCCGAGATGCGTCATGCGCAGCATGGCTCGCGCGGAACGCACGGCGGCGTCGAGCCAGATGGGCTGGCCGGAGGGTGCGAGTGCGGTGTGGGGAAGGGCAAGGCCGAGCGCCTCGCCAACGACCTGAGAGGTGGCGGCGGTTCCGAGAAACTGGCATCCTCCGCCTGGAGTTGCGCAGGCGCGGCAGCCTACCTCAGCGGCGTACTCGAGCGTGATCTGTTGCTTTGCGTAGCGCGCGCCGATGGTCTGGACTTTCCCTGCGTCTTCTCCCTCGTCGGCGAGGAGAGTGACACCGCCGGGAACGAGAATGCTCGGGTAAGAACCACAAGAGGCCAGGGCCATCATCATGGCGGGCAGGCCCTTGTCGCAGGTGGCTATTCCGAGGACACCTTTGCGGGTGGGAAGAGAGCGGATGAGGCGGCCCAGAACGACCGCGGCGTCGTTGCGGTAGGGCAGCGAGTCCATCATGCCTGTGGTGCCTTGCGTGCGGCCATCGCAGGGATCGGTGCAGGCGCCGGCGAAGGGGATGGCGTGAAGATTGCGGAACTCGCGGGCTGCTTCGGCGACGAGCAGGCCAACCTCCCAATGGCCGGTGTGCAGGCCGAGAGCGATGGGTCTGCCGTCGTGGGCGCGGAGTCCGCCGTGGGTGCTGAGGATGAGGAACTCAGGGTCGAGCAGACGTGACGGCTCCCAGCCCATGCCTGCATCCTGGCTAAGGCCGAAGAGGTTTCCGGATGGCTGGGTGAGCAACATCTCCGGCGTGATGGGGAGTGCTCCCTGGGGTCCGGGCGCGTGGGTCTTGACTTCAGCGAACAGAGAGGCGGAGCTGTCGAGGACCCTGGAGGCGGTGATAGTGCTTGCGGGAGATGACTTCATATCAGTTTTTCACGGTCAGCGATGGTGCGGTTTTTGGAAGCGCGAGTATGAGGAACGCGGAGCAGATCAACGAGAGCGACATGAGCAGGAAGCCCGGACGTGAGCTGTGGGTGAGAGCTTCGAGCAAGCCAACGAGATAACTGCCTGCAAATGCACCGAGCGCGCCACAGCTGTTGATGAGAGCAAGGACTTCGGCGGTAACGTTTTTGGGCAGGCGCTCGGGGATGATGGCGAAGAAAGGACCGTAGGGCGCGTACATGCAGCCTCCTGCGATGACGAGACAGACGAAGGCTCCAGCGAAACTGATGTCGGCCAGCAGGAACGAGCCGAGCATGCCGAGGCCGGAGAGGAGGAGGAAGGGCCACACGAGATCCTGGCGGCGGAGGCTCTTATCGGAGAGGTAGGAGACGATGATCATGAGCACGATGGCTGCGAGATAGGGGACGGCGGAGAGGAGTCCGGTCTGTCCCATGGACAGCGAACTGCCGCGGCGCACGATAGTGGGGAGCCAGAGGACGAAGCCGTAGACGCCGACACTCCAGGCGAAATATTGAAGCGAGAGGAGAAGGACATCGCTCCGAAGCAGGGCATGCCTGACGGATTCAACCGGATCGATGGAGGTCTGTTCCTGCGCCAGGGTATGTTCGAGGGTCTCTGCCGCTTGAGGGTCGAGCCAGCCAGCCTCGTCGGGCTTGTCGCGAACGAGGAAGATCCATGCAAGCGCCCATAGTACGGATGGAAGACCTTCGAGGATGAAGGTCTTCTGCCAGCCGAAGGCCTGGATGAGGTAGCCAGTGATGGCGGACATCCAGAGTACGGTGATGGGATTACCAAGGATAAGGATGGAGTTTGCGCGCGAGCGCTCTTCGCGCGTGAACCAACGCGTGAGCAGGAGCAGCATCGCGGGGAAGATGACGCTTTCAGCGACTCCCAAGAGGAAGCGATCGAGGGCCAGCAACCAGAAATGGCGGATGACTCCGGTGAGCGCAGCAAGGGTTCCCCAGAGGATGAGAGCGAAGAAGATGAGCCAGCGCGCGCTGCGCTTTCGTGCAAAACTGGCCCCGGGGATCTGGAAGGTGAAGTAGCCGAGGAAGAACAATGCTCCGAGCAGCGACGTCTGAGAGCCGGTGATATGGAGCGTGGTCGCCAGCCCGGCAGCGGCACCGAAGCCGTAGTTTGCGCGATCAAGATAGGCAAGGCTGTAGGTGATGAAGGCAGCCGGAAGAACGTAGGTCCAACGACGCTTCAAGGATGCGTGTATCGTCCTCTGGGCTTCGGGTGAGGAGATGTCTTTCGAGGCGGATTTTGGATGGAGAGAAGAAGGGATCAATGTTTTTCTGAAGATTCGCTCTGGCTATGGTGCGAGGGATATCGGTTCAGCTCATGTACCAGCCGCCATTGAGGTTAATGGTCTGGCCGGTGATGTAGCCATTTGTGGCGAGAAGAGTAACGGTTTCTGCGACCTCTTCGGAATGGCCGAAGCGGCCGATGGGAATGAGGTCAGGGCGGACGTTCCTGTTGTTCCGGACCATGTCGGTTTCAATGAGCGCGGGAGCGATGGCATTGGAGGTTATGCCATCTTTGGCGAGGAGGTTGGCATAACTGCGCATGAGGCCAAGCATGCCAGCTTTACTCGCAGCGTAATGAGGGCCGATGACTCCTCCTGTTTGTGCGGCCACCGAAGAGATGAAGATGAGCCGGCCCCACTTTTGCTGCCGCATTGCAGGAATGGCTGCCTGCGAGACCAGGAAGGCTGAGGTGAGATTCGTCTGGAGGGTCCTATTCCAGTCTTCGAGCGTGAGCTCCAGGAAGGGCCGGGCGGGATTGATTCCCGCATTGTTGACCAGGATGTGGATGTCGCCGAGGTCGGCAAAAGCCCTCTTCACCATCTGATCGACACCGGAGGGCTGAGAGACGTCGGCACGGATCGCAAGTGCGCGGCAGCCGAGCTGTTCGATCTCCCGAACGACGGAGAGGGCATCCTCTTCCGCGTTGAGGTAGTTGACGGCCACATTGCAACCGGCACGAGCAAGCGCGAGCGCTGCCGCGCGGCCTATCCCGCGCGATGCCCCTGTGACGAGGGCGGTTCTGCCGATGAGTGGTTGCAAGGACGACTCCATTCCGTAGAAAAGAGGAGAGTACGAGATCTCCCCGCCTTTGTTGCCTCACAAGGCTAACGCGTCGAAAACTGCTGGACAAGTCTCTGAAACATAGTGCTATGATGATGCACCGTTGCGCAATACCAATTGCATAATGAGCAACATCTGCAGGATCTATCGTTTGACACGATCTGTCCTGTACGACCACTAAGGCAGGTTCATGGTGATCTCGCATCGCAAGTGGAAGCTTTCGCCGACACGTCTGGCGATCCTTGCGGTGGTTGTCTCCCTCGCATTTGCAGCCGTCGGTTTCGTCTGGTACAGAACAGAGAAGCGCGTTGGCCCACGAGAGGTAAAAGGTCACGCTGAGGCGCAGGCGGATACAGATTACGTTGACGGCCAGGTCTGTGCCACGTGCCATGGACAGATTGCCAGGACCTTCCAGAAGACAGGTATGGCAAGGTCGTTCTACAGGCCAACGGCTGAAAACGTGATTGAGGATTATGCGAAGGCGAATACATTCGCGCATAAGCCTTCAGGCCTGCACTACAAGATGATCGAGCGAGATGGCCGCTTTTTCGAACGGAGGTTCACTCTTGGCACGGGCCGAAAAGAGGAGAACGTTCGCGAAGAGACGATCGATTACGTCCTTGGTTCTGGAAACCACGCTCGAACGTATATGCATCGCACGACGCAAGGCAAGCTGATTGAGTTGCCGGTGAGCTGGTATGTCGAAAAGCAGGGCTACTGGAATATGAGCCCGGGTTTCGACCGGGTGGATCAGCAGGATATGCAGGGTGCAATTGGAGAGGACTGTATGTTCTGTCACAATGCGTATCCGGAGCATCAGAACGCGGCGCAACCAAATCACGACTTCTCCGTATTTCCGGCGAAGCTTCCGGAGGGTATCGACTGCCAGCGCTGTCATGGTCCGGGAGCGGCCCATGTTGCGGCGGCGACCGGGGGCAAGGCCAGCCTTCAGCAGATTCGGAGCAAGATTGTGAATCCGGCGAAGCTATCCCGGGACCGGCAGATGGAGGTCTGCATGGAGTGCCACATGGAGACGAGCGCGCTGCATGTTCCGAATGCGACTCGAAACTACGATCGAGCGCCCTACTCCTTCCACCCCGGAGAGAAGCTGGGAGAGTTCAAAACTTACTTCGAGAGGCCGAAAGACTCAAAAGGCGACGAGTTTGAAGTAGCTCATGCGGGATACCAGCTGCTGAGATCGGCATGCTATCGCAATTCGCAGATGACGTGCCTGACGTGCCACAATCCCCACGATATCCCGCGAGGAGAAGAAGCAAAGAGACAGTACATCGCGGTCTGTGAGAAGTGCCACCAGAAAGTCTCACACCAGAACGTAGCGATGACAAAGGGCAGCGACTGCCTGAGCTGCCATATGCCGAAACGCCGGACGGAGGGGTCGGTGCACATTGTTCTGACGGATCACTACATACAGCGGGTGCGTCCGTCTCGCGATCTGCGTGCCGCATTCGCTGAAAAGGTTCAGCCGGAGGATGGAACGCCTGTCCGCATCTTCTATCCAAGCTCCGCACCGACCGAGAGGGAAGAGCTGCTGCTAGCCGTGGCCCGAGTTAACGACGAGGGAATTAATGGGATTGGACAGCTGAAGTCGCAGATAGACCACGTGCACCCGAGCTGGCCTGAACCTTATGTCGCCCTCGCAAAAGCCTATGCTCGCAAAGGCAAGATTCAGGATGCGATCGCGACCCTGAACGAGGCGCTGAAGCTGCGGGAAGACGACAGAGCGGCGATGCGTGAGCTGGCGTCTGTGATGTTGAACGCGGGACAGGTAAATAACGCGGTCGATCTCCTTCAGCGGGCTGTGAGTCGATATCCGGAGGATGACGGATTTCTGGCGAATCTTGCCAACGCCTATCTACGGCAGGGAAAGCTGACGGAGGCGCAGGAGACGGTCTCGCGCACCATGGCGATCAATCCGGACAGGCCTGATATCCATGACCTAGAGGGGCTGATTGCAGTCGAACGCCACGACACATCGGGTGCGGAGGAGGCCTTCCGTGAAGCGATCCGGATGCGCCCCAATCTTTCGGAGCCCCACAATAACCTGGCAAATCTTCTGATTGGAGAGAGGCGATTTCCGGAGGCTGAGATGCACTTCCGGAGAGCGATCGCCTTGAGGCCCGGCTACGGAGATGCTCACCACGGCTTGGGCCTGCTGATGATTATGGAACGTAAGAATGCTGAGGCCATGCAGGAGCTGCTGGAGGCAGTGCGGGTTGCACCTGGAGACGCCGGTGCCCATGCAGACCTGGCAGATCTGTTGACTGCAGAGGGCAGGCTAACGGATGCAGCCGCGGAGTATCGGCGGACGCTGGTTCTCAACCCTGCCAAGGGCGATGCGAATCTTGGGCTCGCGATGATTCTGTTGCAGCAGGGCGGAAGAGCGGAGGGCCTGCGATATCTGCAGGCCGCTGCGCAGAGCTCCGATCCGGAGACGAGTCAGCATGCGCAGGCGCTGCTGGGACAGATGTTCCGGTAGAAGTCATAATCTTGATTCTTGACGATGTTCTTCGTACATTGCTACTATTTTGCTCCGTAATGTGCAATTGATATTGCGAATTGCGCAATGAAATTACATTCCAGCAATGTGAAACGGGAGGACCGTCCTTGAACCAGACTCATACGCTTTCGCGCCGCCAGGTGCTTGCGGGCGCGGCAGCCCTGGGAGGACTGGGAGCAATGCGGAGCCTGGGAATCTCCAAGGGTGCTTCTTCCCTCGAAAAGGCGAACATTGCATTCATCGGAATTGGAAACTATGGAGCGACCAACCTGAGAGAGCTGGCGAGCGAGAATATTGTCGCCGTTTGCGATGTCGATTGGAGGACTCGGGCGCAATTGCCAGGCAGGTTTACACCGGCGGTGGAGGTCGCGGCGGCGCATCCGGGGGCGAAACGATTCGATGACTGGCGTGTGATGCTGGACCAGATGGATAAGCAGATCGATGCGGTTGTGGTCTGCACGGCCGATCACGTCCACGCCCAGGCTGCACTTACAGCGATGAAGATGGGCAAGCATGTTTATTGCGAGAAGCCGCTTGCCGCGACGATCGAAGAGGTGCGAGCGATGGCACACGCGGCGCAGCATTCTCCGAGGCAGGCGACACAGACGGGGATTGTTGGCCATGCCTCAGAGGATGTGCGTCTGATCGTCGAGTGGATTCGGGCCGGTGCGATTGGGACGGTAGATAGAATCGACGTGTTCCAGACGGACTGGGCTTCGGGGAAGCGATACATCAATCCTTACTCGGATGTCGAAGAGGTCAATGCGGACGTTCCGGTTCCTCAAGAGGTGAAGTGGGACTTCTTCCTGGGACCGGCACCGGTTCGAAAGTACAACCCGATGTATCTTCCTCTGCGTTGGCGTAACTGGCAGGACTTCGGAACGGGAATTTTGGGAGATCATGGCCCGCACTTCCTCGATCCGGTGGTGTGGGCGTTAGATCTCGGCTATCCGGAGAGCGTTGAAGCGGATGCGGACGCGGAGTATTCCGCAGAGATTCGGAAGCAGATGTTTGCGCGAGTCTCGCATGTAAGCTATCGCTTTTCTGCAAAGGGGAGTCGTCCACCGGTCTCGGTGAAGTGGTGGGGCTACGACACGCCACCAACGCCTCCGGGATGGAAGAAGGGTGAGCCATTGCCGACCGGCGGGGGCATTGTGTATGGCACGAAGGGTGTGCTGGTTTATGGCCCGGTTTACAGCAGCAAACCCGGAGAACAGAAACAGGTGTGGCTGCTTCCTGAAGAGCTAGACCGGAGCTTCGAGCGTCCCGCGAAGAGCGTCGAGCGGCCCTCGAGCCACTGGATGGAATGGATTGATGCAGCCAAGCGAGGCACACAACCGTCCTGCAGTTGGGCCTATGGAGCCCACATCACCGAGTTGTGTCTGCTAGGGAATATAGCGATTGCACACCACGGAACAGTGCTGCGCTTCGATGCTGAACAGAAGAGGTTTTCGAACTCCGAGAGTGCAAATGCAATGTTTACAAGGCCGCGCCGCAAAGGGTGGAAGCTGCCTGTTTAGATTCTGACTCCGTAAGACGAACTGTTGTTAGGAAAATCCCGGGTAAGAGGCAAGAGAGATGGAACGAGTTTCATGGAAGATACAGGCGGGTATGTGGGTCCTCGCGATTGGTGGGATAACGACAGTTGTTTTGCAACATCCGTTGAGGACTGTCGATGCTGCAGCGGCGACACAAAAGGCCTCGAACAGCTCTTGGACGACTTATGGCGGATCGAACGATGATGCCCAGTATTCCGCGTTGAAGCAGATCAACCGAACCAATGCGAAGGAACTCCAGCAGGTGTGGTTCTACCCGGCTGGAAACAACGGATTCCGCTACGGATCGAATCCCTTGGTGATCGATGGTGTGATGTTCGTTTATGGAAAGAACAATGCGGTTGTGGCACTGGATGCGACGACCGGCAAAGAGATCTGGGTGTACGACACGCACGACCCGAGACTGATTTCGCATCGAGGCATGACGTATTGGGAGAGCAAGGACCATTCAGACCGGCGCATCCTGTTTTCGATGAACAACCGCCTGCATGCGCTGGATGCGCGAACGGGGAAAGATATCGAGAGCTTCGGAGATCACGGAGCCGTAGATCTGAGGCTGGGGCTGGGCCGCGACCCTTCGACGATCCGGCAGATCCAGTCAAATACGCCGGGAAGGGTCTTTGAGAATCTGTACATCACGGGCTCTGCGACTGGCGAGGAGTACGACTCGCCTCCGGGAGATCTGCGCGCTTTCAATGTGGTTAGCGGCAAACTGGTGTGGCAGTTCCACACAGTTCCGCATCCCGGTGAGATGGGCTATGACACTTGGCCCAAAGGTGCCTATAAGTATGCGGGGGGAACGAATAACTGGGGCGAATTCTCGATCGATGAAAAGCGAGGCATCGTGTACTTCCCCCTCGGATCGCCAACCTACGATTTCTACGGAGCGGATCGCATTGGCGCTAACCTCTTCTCGGACTGCCTGCTGGCTTTGGATGCGAGGACGGGGAAGTACATCTGGCACTTTCAGACGACTCATCACGATCTTTGGGATTACGACCTGGAGACGGGACCGAAGCTGATGACGATCGAACACGACGGCAAGATGGTCGATGTTGTCGTTCAAGCCGGGAAGAACGGCTTCGTCTATGTCTTCGATCGGACGAATGGCAAACCTATCTGGCCGATTGAAGAGCGTCCGGTTCCAAAGTCCGATGTTCCTGGTGAGGAGAGTTGGCCGACACAGCCGTTTCCAACACACATTCCGCCCTTCGCGCGCCAGAAGTTCACTCCAGATATGGTGAACCCCTACATCGCTGATCCAAAGGAGAGGGAGGCGATCAAGAAGGAGGTCGAAGAAGCGAGGCAGGAGGGCATCTTTACGCCGCCAAGTCTTGCGACGACGATGGAGACCCCTGGAAACAACGGCGGTGGAAACTGGGGATCGGGCGCAATCGATCCGACGACCAATACGTTTTATGTTGTTTCCAAAGACGCACCGTCGTTACTGCATCTGGAAGCCAAGCCGCCAAAGCGCCAGATCGCAGGCTCGCCCGAGACACAAGGGTATGCGGTGTATCTGCAGAACTGCCAGACATGCCACGGGGACCATCGCCAGGGGCAGCCACCTGCGATTCCGTCGCTTGAGGGAGTGATAGAGAAGGCGGGGGCGGACCGCGTCAGGAATGCAGTGCACAATGGTCTGGCGCCTATGCCGGCGTTTCCTGATCTCGACACAGCAGACATCGATCATCTGATCGCGTATCTGAAAGCTCCGGATAAAGCGAATCTTTCGCCAGAGGTTAAGGCCAGGCTTCTAGCGCCTCCCGTGCCTACGACGAAGCTAGGGCCAGGAGGAAGGCGCTACTGGACCGGCTACGGCTATATGAATTCATCCGAAGGACTTGCAGCGATCAGTCCTCCGTGGTCGAGCCTGACGGCCTATGACATGAACAAGGGCGACATGAAATGGCGGATTCCGCTGGGGGAGGTTTCAGAGCTGGTTGCGAAGGGCATTCGCAATACAGGAAGCTACTGGCCGCGTGGAGGAGCCGTTATTACAGCGGGTGGACTCATCGTTGTCGGTACACGGTCGGACGCAAAGCTGCACATCTACGACAAAGATACGGGGAGGCAGATCTCCGAGATCCAGATGCCGGGAGGTCCCGAAGGAATTCCCACTGTCTATGAAGTGAATGGCAGAGAGTACATTGCACTCAGTGCACGGCTGAGCTCTGACAAAGTCGTGGGAGATCAGCCGAAGAGCATGGAAAACCCTACGGGACCTGTGGCGCAGACGCAGGGGTACTATGCCTATGCTCTGCCGGAGTCATCCCGGGCGAAGAAGTAGTAAGGTCAGGGCTTAAAGGCAAGAGGGCGCTTCCCCCACGGAGCGCCCTCTTGTTGCTGCACGGGCAAAATCGCTACTTGCCCACCCACCCACCGTCAACGTACAGGGATTGCCCTGTAACATAGGCCGCTTCGTCGGAGGCGAGAAATGCCGCGACAGACCCAACCTCGCAGGGACGGCCTGGCCTGCCGAGAGATATCTGGGCGACGACGTGAGGAAGGATGTCAGGGCTTTCGAGAACCCAGCGAATCATGGGCGTATCGATCAGGCCTGGATGGATGCAATTGACGCGAATCCCGTGGGCGCCAACCTCAGCAGAGATATTGCGGGTAAGGGCTTCGATAGCAAGCTTGCTGGGAGCGTAATGCGTGCGGCCCGGCAGCACCCGAGCAGCCTGAATGGAGCCGATATTGATGATGGAGCCCTGCCGTCCCTCCGCTATCAAGCGCTTGCAGAAGGATTGCGAACACATCCACTCGCTCTTGAGGTTGGTGTTGGTGACATCTTCCCACTGCTTGTCTGTGAGTTCAGTGAAGGGGACGATGGTCTCGATTCCGGCGTTGTTGATCAGAATATCGACGTTTCCGAACTCACTCCATGCGGCATCGAAGAGGCGTTCGACGTCATCGCGCTGGGAGACATCGCCCGCAACAGCGATTGCGCGCCTGCCGTTGCTTTGGATGTTTTCAATGACCTCATCTGTTCGAGAATCGAGGCAGAGATCGTTGATGACAAGGTCCGCGCCTTCTTCTGCAAAGACTTCAGCGATACCCCGGCCGATACCCTGACCTGCTCCCGTTATGACAGCGACTTTTCCCTTCAGCTTCATTGTTTTTGTCCTTTGAAAGTTATCGCTTAAGCGCGAGATGCACGTTCTACCTGCAGCGAATTCGATCGCTCATAGAGGCGCGATCTTTAGTGGATGGTCCAACCGCCGTCTACCATCAAGGTGTGTCCGACGATCATGTCTGCAAACTTGCTGGACAAAAACAGTACTGCTCCCACGAGATCGTCTGGTTGATTCCATCTTCCGCGGGGGATCATTTCCTGAGTGGCCCATTCCTTATAGCCCGGGCGCTCAAGGATGTTCTTCCGTGATTCCGTTTCCGTGATGCATGGGGCGACCGTGTTGACGAGGACACCCTGATGCGCCCATTCGAGGGAGAGTGCTTTGGCCATGTGATGCACGGCAGCTTTAGCAGCGGCGTACACGGCTCTTTTCTTGAAGGCGACTTCGCCGAAGTTCGAGCCGATATGGATGATGCGGCCGCCACCTTGCGGCAGCATAACGCGGGCGGCGGCCTGAGATGCGAAGAACACACTTTTGACGCTCGCATCGAAGGTCTTGTCGTATTCCTCTTCGGTTACGTCGATCGCGTCGCCGGTGCCGGTCCAGCTTGCGTTGTTGACCAGGATGTCAATGCGGCCAAACTCTGCCACGGTACGTTCCACCAGTGCCCGGCAGTCCTCCACCTTGTTCACATCGGTAGTAACGATGATGGCTTTCCTTCCGAGCTGCTCGATCTCGCTCTGGAGCGATTGAATCTCTTCCATGCGCGGGCCGGGGTACTTTGCCAGGACGAGGTGAGCGCCTGCTTGAGCAAGTCCTAATGCGATGGCACGTCCAATGCCCTG
This sequence comes from Edaphobacter sp. HDX4, assembly GCF_036877565.1. Taxonomy (NCBI): domain Bacteria; kingdom Pseudomonadati; phylum Acidobacteriota; class Terriglobia; order Terriglobales; family Acidobacteriaceae; genus Edaphobacter; species Edaphobacter sp. HDX4. The sequence continues at coordinate 398,531 of NZ_JAEDXW010000001.1, read as the reverse complement.
CGAGGCTCCTGTAACGACAGCAATCTTCTCTTCGAGGCCAAAGCTGGAATAGTCCGGCAAGCGAATCTCCTTCACGGTTCAGTTTGAGAGCTGCGGCAGCTCCGGGCCGGTTGAAGCTATTCTAAATTCATTGCGCAAAGCGCGAATCGCATTGCGCATAATGCAAACTCGCGAAAATCTTATCTTTCACATGTGGATGCGTCAAGGCTTGTTCCGTCGCAATTTTGCTGTCAGAAAATATAAGAGGTATTTCGCGGATTTCTTGACAAAAGTAAAGGAGCCGTTGCAGATTTATTGCGTGCTGTGCAACTTACTTTGCAAGTTGCGCACTCAATTTGAGAGTCTAAAGCGGCAAGTCGCCCCTGGAGGTATATTTTGAATCACGCTGTAAGCCGTCGTACATTTCTTGCACAGAGCGCGCTCGCCGCTGGCGCCTTCGCGACGAAGGCTGCCTATGCCGCTCAAGAGAAGAAGCGGAATATCCACATTGGTTATACCGGCATCACCTGGCGAAACAGCGAGGTCGACGAGGCAATCCCGTCTCTTGCCGCGCTTGGATTCTATGGCTTTGAAACGTTCGGCGAGGTTCTGGCAAAGGCCGAAGATCGGGGCGGGCTGAAGCCGGTTCTCGAGCAGAACCACATCCCACTCATCTCCGGCTATTGCACCATCAACCTCACGGATTCATCGAAGAAGCAAGACGAGTTAGCGAAAGCGGTGAGATGGTGCGGACTGATCAAAAAGGCGGGCGGGAGAATCTTCGTCGTGGGTCCGAACCAGGTTCCCCGGCAGAGCTACGACTTTGCAGCGAACAAGAGCAATATCATCGAGACATTGAACGAACTGGCGAAGACGGTGACCGATCAGGGGCTAACGCCGGTTCTCCATCAACATACGGGGACCTGTATCGAGTCCAGGGATGAGACCTATGCTGTGCTGGACGCAGTGGACACCAATCATCTGAAGTTCGGACCAGATGTCGGACAGCTGACGAAGGGCGGGCAGGACGCACTAAAGGTGGTGAAAGACTTTTTACCGCTGGTGGAACATATGCATTTGAAGGATTTTAATGGCAAAGATCCGCACCTTCTCGGTTATTGCCCGTTGGGGCAAGGAGAGGTGAATGTTCCGGGAATTCTTGATTTGATGGAGGGCCGCAAGATTAGTGGTATGGTAATGGTCGAGCTTGATAACGACTTCAAAGATCCGTCTCCAGTTCCCTCGGCGACCCTGGCAAAGGAGAGCCGGGATTATCTCCGGTCGATTGGAGTCAGGTTCCGAACGTGAGCAGCAGGATCCATGCCAAAGAAAGTAGCCCAAGTTCCTTTTATCCAGAGCCTCGATCGTGGGCTGACGATTTTGCAAGCGGTAGCCACGTCAACGCAGCCGGTAACTCTTGGTGAGTTGGCGGAACTCCTCAGGGTTGATCGAAGCAGTGCGTTTCGACTGGCGCAGACTCTCCGACGCAGGGGATTTCTGTCGACTCCGGCGGGGCGCAAGGACTATATCCTGGGTTCGGCCATGTGGACGCTTTCCCGTCAGTATGACTGGAGCAACATGCTTGTCCGGGTGGCGCACCAGGAGCTGAAGGCACTTGCGAACTCGCTGAATGAGACAGCCCATCTGGCGATCCGCGAGGGACGGAATGCCCTCTTCATCGACTCTGTCCATGCGCGCCATGTCCTGGTGGTTGCGGGCCAGACGGGAGAACTTGTTCCCTTGTATGCCACCGCTCACGGAAAGGCCTTGTTGGCTGATCTGGACGAGAAGGAGCTACGAACGATCTTTGGTTCGGAGCCGCTGCAGAAGTTCACCAAGACGACGATTAGGACGATTCCTGCGCTGGTAAGAGAGTGCGTCGGCATCCAGGAGCGCGGATACGCCCTGGATGAGGCCGAATTTATGGAGGGTATGCGTTGCGCAGCGGCCCCCATCCGGCTGAATAGCGGGATGATTGTAGGCTCCATTGGTATCTCTGCGCCGGCATCTCGCTTCCTTAAGGAGCATTACCCCGCTCACTCGAAGGCAGTCATTCAATGCGCAAAGAGGATCGGTCAGTTACTAAGCGCATCGGAAGAGATCGCGGAGCAAAGCGCCTAAGCATCACCATTGAGATCAGAGGCATTCGGGTCAGACCGAGTGCCTTCTTTCGTTTAACGGTACGCGACGGTTAGTTGGTTCTTTGTAATTACGATGTGCTAGTCTTGCAATCTGAATTGCGTAGTGCGCAACGAAAAATATCGATGGAGTCACAGATAAATGCGAAATCCCGTTCTGGATTTTGAGATTGACAGGTCCAAATTGCAATATATCGGCCATGATCTGCAGCGGCCGGAGTGTATTCTCGCGGAGAGAGATGGGACGTTGTGGGCTGCAGACTCCCGCGGTGGTGTGGTTCACCTGCGGCCCGATGGCACGCAGGAGATTATTACGCAGAAGATCTCATCTCACTTTTCGAACGCCGACAGTGAAGCGAGCCGCTATCTGACCGGAACCCTTCCGAACGGTCTGGCTTTTGCGGAGAACGGAGACATCCTGATCTCAAACTTCGGAACCGACCGATTGGAGATCATGACGCGCACGGGCGAGTCAAAGGTGCTGGCGGACAGCATCGATGGAGAGGCGATCGGCAAAGTCAATTTCGTGTTGCGCGATTCGAAGGGACGGATATGGATCACTGTCTCGACCAGAATCAAGAACTGGATGCATGCCTTGAAACCCGATCTGGCGGATGGGTATATCGCCCGCTATGTCGACGGTAAATTCCGTATTGTTGCCGATGGTTTTCACTTCACCAACGAGATCCGCATGGATGCGAAGGAAGAGTACATGTACGTGGCGGAGACGACGGGGGGGTGTATCAGCCGTCTCCGCGTCCATGAGGATGGCTCTCTGGGGGAGAGAGATATATTCGGTCCATCGAGCCTGGGAAAGGGCGCATGGCCGGACGGGATCGCATTCGACAGCGTCGGAAATCTCTGGGGCACCTGCGTCTATTCGGACAAGCTATTTGTGCTGACGCCTGAGGGCGATCTTCGGATCTTGCTGGATGAGGGTGATCCGATAAAGGTTGACGCACTGGAGAAGCAGTTTTTCGCTGGCGAGGTTACACAGGAGGTTCTGTTCGCAACGGGGCGGGGCATTGCACCGTGGATGGCGAGCGTGACCTTCGGAGGACCTGATCTTCAGACAATCTACATCGGCTCTCTACGAGCAAATAATATCCCCTACTTCCCTGCGCCTGCACCGGGCCTGCCGATGGTTCACTGGAACGACATTCGGGCGTAAGTAGCATGAAAGCTTCGCTATGCAGTCATAACAGTTCGTTTTGACTGCATAGCAGCAATTGCCTCCTGAACTGCCTCAAGAGAGGTGTATCGAGGAGCATACCCCAGGAGAGCTCGAGCTTTTGCGATGCTGCAGTTAGGTGAATGGGCGATGTGATCCCATGTCGCCCGGGCGTCTTTCTCGCTGACTGACTCTTTCCACTGGTCCCAGGGGAGGAAGGTCAGGTCCGGAAAACGGCCGAACCAATGACTCATCCGCTCGGCGAAGCCGCGAAGGGTAAGCGCCGCCGGGGAGACGACATGGAAGCTCTCACCGCAGGCGAGACTTCTGCGAGCGATGGCGCAGAGAAATGCCTGGGCTACATCATCTGCATGGACATGGTGGACTGTCTCCATCCCAAGATTGGGGAGAACAACATTCCTACCTTCGGCAAGGGCGGAGAAGACGCCCGGGTTGAAGTTAGCCTGGGGATTGATAGGATTCCAGCCGACCCCTACCAGGTGTCCGGGATGCAGGATTGTCACGGGGATCGCGTGTCGGCGCGCTTCGGTAAGTAGAAACTGCTCGATGGCAAGTTTTCGAAGACCATATTCGCCGAATGGATGTTTGGGTGCCTCTTCTACAGTGGGAACTTCACTGCTGTGGCCGTGTACCCAGATTGTTCCACAGTGGAGCAGGTGTTGAACGCGACCTCGCAAAGCTGCCAGTAGTTGCTGGGCGCTCTCCAGGCGATAGCAGGTGAGATCGATGACGACATCGGGATCAAGTGCGGCAATCTTCTCCCCGAAGTTATCGGCCGCCTCTTCGGCGTCTCTATCCAATATGAGCCTTTGAGTCGATTGCCAGGCGGAGTGGGAGCGGTAAGGTTCCTTTAGTCCGCGGCATATACAGATGACGGTGTGTCCCGCCTCCGCAAGTCTGGGCGTGAGATAGCTTCCAATATGACCGGTACCACCAATGATGACGACTCGCATGACTCTCCCCTGAAGCTTTTCATTTTACTGTCAACCAGTTGCCGTTACGAGCGACATGGCGCATGTAGTACTGCGGGGCATAGGCTTGACGATAGTTTGTAGCCGCCCATATACTTCCGATCTAATTATGCAATTGATATTGCGTAATACGCATAATTCTAATTTGAAAGTTGGGAATAAAGAGCATGGACACCCAAGCCCTCGCTGTTGGTGAACTCAGAGTGCCGAGCCGTGAGCTATTGATGCATCGCGATGCCATGTTTCGGAGAGGCTTTCTGAAACTTCTGGAGATCAAGGATTCTGATGTTCGGATTCTGACGATGGGTCAGAGTAAGGATGCTATCGATAAAGGACTCCACGCCGGGGGAGCATTCTCCGCCATCGTTCCCCTGGTGTCTCTCTTTCATGGAGGATTTTTGCGATTGAACATCGAAGATCCGACACGCCGAGGACAGGATCTGTTCACCCTAAGTAAGGGACACGCGGTAGCTGCACTCGCGTCCATCTATGCGGAGCTGGGCTACTTCGATGAGAAGATTCTTCATGGCTCCCGCTCGCACGCGAGCATCCTGAACGGTCATCCTGGACCCGTGCTACCGGGCATCCAGATAGCGACCGGTCCGATGGGCCAGGGGATTGGCGTCGCACAGGGATTTGCCATTGCGGGGAAACGCAGCCGGCAGTTTGATTCGTACGCACTGGTGGGGGATGGAGAGCTTCAGGAGGGTTCGTGCTGGGAGGCCGTGATGTACGCTGCGCAGCATGGTCTCGACAACTTCTGCGTTCTTGTGGACAGGAACAATGGTCAGCTGGACATCCACGACCGAATGCTTTTCCCGATGCCGCCCCTGGAGGAAGTTTTTCGCTCTTATGGGTGGAATGCTCACAATGTCGACGCCACTCAGTATGACGGAGTTATCCAGGCTCTCAACCAGTTTCGTTTCGGTGCAAGGAATGGCAGGCCTACTGCGATCCTGTGCAACACGAAAAAAGGATTCGGAGCCTTCTCGGACTTTTTCAATAAGCACAAAGTTACTGTGCCAGGTGCATTGCTGGAACAGGAGCTGCAACTCCAGAAGGAGCGGAGATCCTCAAGAGTGGCGGAGTTCCTTTCGTTGCTGGATGATTTGTCGACCCTGGGAGATGGAGAGGCGATTCGGGAACTGCTTTTGAACGAAGCAGAGAGGATGCATTTGACCACCGGCAGATCGTCTGATGGCAACCTGCTGGATCCGGTTATGGGGCCGGTCATGACCAAGTCCGTGCCCAAGCGAGACAAAAAGATTCGCTACGACGCATCGGCCCTGCCAAAGCTGGATAAGAGCAAAAGCTACAGCGCTGCCGAGATCGTCACGGCAGCCATGAAGGTATTTGCTCGAGACCAGCGGGTAGTATCCATCGATTCCGATCTGGCGTCGACGAGCGGGCTGGAGGCCGGCGTTGGAGCGGCAGATCAGTCCCGCGCGCTGAACGTCGGCGTGGCGGAAGCGAACATGATGCTGATCTCTGAGGCCTATGCAGCTCTCGGGAGCAACACCTGGTGCAGCACCTTCTGCCCATTCTTCAACTGGCAGGTTCTAAGACGCATTGCCGTCGGGCAGCAGGAGCGATTGGAAGCGATTGCGGACGCTAACGGATGGCTCAGCGAAGGACACGGTCTTGACATCACATTTCTGGCGACCGCGGCGAACTTTGAGACTCGTACCAATGGCGCAACCCACATGGGAAACGACGATGCGTCGACGTTTGATGCCGTCGCTCATCTGAAGATTATCGATGTGTCGTGTCCGCAGCAGATGCTTTCCATCATGAAGTGGATCATGGATGGGAACCGTGGCCTTACGTACCTGCGAGTGATGAGGACCGGTTCAGCCGTTCTGTACGGCAGTGACTACGAATTTGAGTTCGGTAGAGGATATGAGCTGCGAAGAAGTGATAATGATCAAGCGATTGTTATCAGCAGCGGCCGGGGGGTACATGAAGCTTTGGCGGCTGCGGATCTTTGCGCGGAGAACGGAATCAACCTCGCGGTCGTAGACATGCCGTCAGTAGATGAAGATCTGCTGGTGAAGCTGTATCGGACAGGCCTGCCGATCCTGTTTGCGGAACAGAACAACGGTTATCTATGGCAGAACTTTCTAAAGGTGTTGTATCGTCATCGTGCTGATGTGGACACGGCGGGGCTCAATCGCGTATCCATCATTAACACTCTGGACAAGCATGGAGACAAGCAGTTCATCCACTCGGCGACGTACGAGGAGTTAGTGGAGGTCTTCGGGCTGACGCCTAAGAGCATCGCCGAAGCAGTGCAAACGTTAGTGGCACGGTAGAAAGTGGGATATAGATGTCTATTGCGGTGATAGATGAGAGCTCGGTAGAAGAGCTCGACCTGCCTGGCCGAAAGCTGCGGTGGGTGGTCACGAAGGAGAATGCTGGTGCGCAGTACTGCACGATGGCCGTGATCCGTGTTGCGCCAGGACAGCGAGTGAGACCTGCCCATTCTCATCCGAACGGAGAAGAGGTCATTTATATCCTGAGCGGTCATGGACGGGTTCTGGTGGATGGCGAGGTTGAGCCGGTACGAACCGGATGTGCGGTGTTATTTCCGAAGGGGAAGGTTCACATGCTTCAAAACCTTTCGGACATTGAGATGAAGGTCGCCTGTTTCTTTGCTCCCCCAGCGGGTCTCGAGAATTACAGGTTTTTTGAGGACGTGGATTTTCCGGAATAGTTTCCGTAAGATCTGTCGGTACCACCCCGGGGAGGCAGCATCGGCTGATGAATCGAAGAGACATGCTGCTAGGAGCGATGGCGGGTGCGGTTGCTGCTGCGGCACCTTCTGCAATGGCGTCGGCATCGATACCTGGGGCAGTCGCGACGAATGCGGAAGGGCCGATACCGCAGAAGATTGCAGCCGTTGAATTGATCGAGCTTCAGGGGCACTACAAAGCGGAAGCTGGGATCAATCGCCAGCGCCAAGTCAATCCTCTAGATATCTACGAGGACGAGGTATCGCCGGAGTACAAAGACAATCCTTCAGGTATGAAGGATGTAAAAACGAGTGCGATCTATCTGCGGATCAAAACAGAATCTGGCTTGGAGGGGTTGTATGGTCCTATTGAGCGCGAGCCCGCGATTGTCGTCTATGAGGATCTTCGGCCCTTTCTGATCGGTAAAGACGCACTAGCGACGGAGTTGCTGTGGGATAAGATGTACCGGTCCAACCGGCATTCGCGCGATGGCTTCTTCATGATGGCGATCAGTGCGGTGGATAACACGCTGTGGGATCTAAAAGGCCGCTTCTTCGGGGTGCCGGTGTACCGCCTACTGGGTGGGCCCACACGGAAATCTGTCGAGGTCTACGCCAGCTGCCTGGGATTTTCGCTGGAGCCAGAGGCCGTGCGCAAGAGATGCCTCTCGCTGAAACAGGAGGGCTATCGCTATCAGAAGTGGTTTATCGGCTATGGGCCGGGTTCCGGTGCTGAAGGAATGCAGAAGAATGTCGCTTTGGTCCGCATCCTGCGAGAGACGCTCGGAGACGATACGGAACTGATGTTCGATGCGTATAGCGGATGGGATCAAAGTTATGCGCTCGAGTGGGCGCACCAGGTTGAGCGATATCATCCGCGCTGGATGGAAGAGATCGCACATCCGGAGAAGATTGGATCTTTCGTCAACCTCCACCGCGGGACTATTATCCCGATTGCATCGGGGGAACATTTCTATGGCCGTTGGGAGGTGCAGCGATACCTCGTGGCGGATGCGCTTTCTGTGGTTCAGGCCGATCCGGAGTGGTGTGGAGGGATCTCAGAGCTTTTGAAGATCGGTACCGTTGCATCACTCTATGATGTTCCTGTCATCCCGCATGGACATAGTATTCATGCGGCGATGCATGTTATTGCGAGTCAGTCGCCCATGGTCTTTCCTCTGGGAGAGTATCTGATCAACAAGATGCGTCATTACTATCATTTTGAGAAGAACCCTCCAGTTCCGGTCCTTGCCCATTTGCCGCTGCCTACGGATGCGGGCTTCGGGATCGAACTGGATCCGAGCAAGATCGATTCGCAAAAGGTGCTGACTTGGTCCTAGAGAGCAGAAGGCAAGATGAAGCTCCTTCAGAGCTGAAGGGACAATGCGCGGTGGTCCTGGGGGGAACATCGGGGATTGGACGATCGCTCGCGCTTGGGCTGGCTCGTCGGGGTGTCTCTGTCATCGCCTCATCGAGGAACGAAGAATCGGTCGCGGAGATGGCATCAGAGATTGAGTCCATCGGAGTGCGAACCCTGCGGGTCTCCAGCGATGTTTCAGATCGAAAGACGCTGGTGGGTCTCCGGGACGCCGTTCTGTCTGAGTTTGGAAGCATCCAGATTGTCGTAAACTGCGCCGGAATCACCAAGCGTGTTCCCACACTCGAGATGGATGAAGAGAGCTGGGAGCGAATCATGGATGTGAACCTGCTGGGAACGCTGAGAAGCTGCCAGGTTTTCGGCGAATCTATGATTGAGCACGGCTTCGGAAAGATTGTAAACATAGCATCGTTGTCCACCTTCGTGGCGTTTCATGAGGTGGCGGCGTATGCTGCGAGCAAAGCGGCCGTGGGCGCTCTTACCAAGTCGCTGGCAGTCGAGTGGGCACCCTTTGGAATTACGGTGAACGCGATTGCTCCCGGCGTCTTCCCCACAGCACTGAATCGCAAGATCATCGATAGCCCCAGGGGGCAGGAGCTTCTGCAGCGAACGCCGATGCATCGATTCGGAGAACCCGATGAGTTGGTCTCCGCGCTTATCTACCTGGTTAGTCCGGAGAGCAGTTTTACGACGGGTCAGGTCGTAGTAGTCGATGGTGGTTTCTTGGCCAGCGGGGTCAATCAGTAATTTATTACGTCCAAAGAAGGTGCGGTCATGTCTAGCCTCTCAAGCGTTCTCTTCAAAGTGAGTGTTTTTGCCTGCCTGGTGCCGGGTGGTCTTGTGGTGCATTCGCTGGCATATTCGCAGTCGGAGACGAAGCCGGCATATCAGGATGCATCCTTACCTATGGAGCGGCGAGTCGATGACCTGATCAGCCATATGACGCTGGATGAGAAGGCGCAACAGTTGATCAATACTGCTCCTGCGATTCCCCGTCTGGGCATTCCCGCCTATGACTTCTGGAGTGAGGGGCTGCATGGTGTAGCGAGGTCAGGATATGCCACTCTGTTTCCCCAGGCGATTGGAATGGCGGCAACCTTCGACGAGCCTCTGCTTGGCCGGATTGGCGAGGTTGTGTCCACCGAAGCAAGGGCGAAGTACAACGACGCAGTTGGACACGACGTGCACTCCATCTACTATGGCCTTACTATCTGGTCCCCGAACATAAACATCTTTCGCGATCCCCGATGGGGAAGGGGGCAGGAGACCTATGGAGAAGATCCTTTCCTCACGGCAAGCCTGGGCACCGCATTCGTGAAGGGTTTGCAGGGAACAGATCCGACCTACTTCCGGGTGATCGCGACGCCAAAGCACTTTGCCGTTCATAGCGGGCCGGAGAGCGATCGCCACCGCTTCAATGTCGAGCCCAGCGCCTATGATCTCTGGGACACTTATCTTCCGGCGTTTCGCTCAACCATTGTTGATGGGCATGCATACAGTATCATGTGCGCTTATAACGCAATCGATGGCAAACCGGCATGTGCGAGTGACCTTCTCCTGAAGGACATCCTGAGGGGAGACTGGCACTTTCAAGGCTTTGTGACCTCCGACTGCGGAGCAATCGATGATTTCTTTCACGCGAACGGTCACAAGTACTCGCCGGATGCAGAGCACGCCTCTGTCGCGGGCATTAGAACGGGGACGGACACCAACTGCGGAACGACTTATAAGAATCTGGCAGATGCTGTCCGACATGGTTTGATCCGGGAAGACGAGCTGGATGGCGCGTTGCACCGTCTATTTCTGGCGCGGTTCAAGCTAGGACTCTTCGATCCCCCGGCCCGAGTCAAATATGCATCGCTTCCGTTCAGCGACAACATGTCTCCCGCGCATACAGCGTTGGCCCTGCAGGCAGCGCGTGAATCCATCGTGTTGCTGAAAAATGACAATGATGCTTTGCCGCTGTCTACCAAAGTGCGCAGGATTGCAGTCATAGGGCCAAACGCGGCGGAGCTTTCGGCGATCGAAGGAAATTACAACGCCGTTCCTAAAGATCCCGTCATGCCGCTTGATGGAATTGTGAAGGAGTTTGGGGCGGCGAAGGTGCTGTATGCGCAGGGAGCGCCCTATGCGGAGAATGCTCCCATTGTGATTCCCAGAACTCAGTTCCGTACAGCGAACGGATCTAAGATAGAAGGGTTGAAGGCGGAGTATTTCTCAAACGATAACTTCAATGGAAAGCCTGCACTGACGCGTATCGACAAGCAGATTAACTTCGATTGGAATGGCGCTTCTCCTGCATCTGCCGTCGATGCGAAGGCTTTCTCGGTGCGGTGGACAGGGACGCTACAGGCCCCGGCACCGGGCGATTACGAGATCACGGCCAATCTCGCTCATTGTTATCCATGCAATGATGCCGAGAAGTTTACGATTCGTTTCGATGACAAGGATCTCACTAGCTTCCATACGCGCGAAGAACTGGATCACCACGAGTCGTCGACGCCTCATGTGAAGCTGCACTTCGACGACGCGCAGCCGCATAAGTTTGAGGTGGCATACTCGCATCGCGCGAAACTCTTTGGAGCGGGGCTCACGCTCAAATGGGTGGTTCCCGTACAGCCTCTGCTCGAACAGGCACTGGCGACGATTAAGGACGCTGATGTCGTGGTTGCTTTTGTGGGGCTCTCTCCAGACCTCGAAGGCGAAGAGATGAAGGTTCAAATTCCGGGATTCTCTGGCGGTGACCGGACTGACATCGGACTTCCCGCGGCTCAGCAACATCTCCTGGAAGAGGCGAAGAAGACAGGCAAGCCGCTGATCGTTATTCTTTTGAACGGGTCAGCACTTGCGGTGAATTGGGCTAAGCAGAATGCTGATGCCATTCTCGAAGCATGGTATCCAGGCCAGGCCGGAGCACAGGCGATCGCAGAGACTTTGAGCGGAAAGAACAATCCTGCAGGTCGTCTTCCTGTGACCTTCTACCGGGATGTGAGCGATCTACCTGCGTTTACTGACTATTCGATGTCGAATCGCACATACCGCTATTACAAGGGCCAGCCTCTGTACGGATTTGGATATGGGCTGAGCTACGCCGAATTCAGTTACTCGAATCTAAAGTTGAGCACTGGGCGATTGGAAGCAGGCGGCGATCTGACCGTCGAGGCAGATGTGAAGAATACTGGAAAGAGAGAGGGAGATGAGGTGACTGAACTGTATCTGACGCCCCCCAAAGACGTCTTGCTGCCGAAGTATGCATTACGCGGGTTTCAGCGGGTTCACCTTTCGCCCGGGCAGACACGGCACATTCACTTCACTCTGGATCCGCGGCAGCTGTCGTTTGTCGATCAAAAGGGTGTGCGGGCGATGCGTGCAGGGGAATACTCTCTCTCCATGAGTGGCTCGCAACCAGAGGTGTCCAAAGGAGCAACCGCTTCGTTTGTCATTACAGGGGAGAAGGAGCTACCTCGCTGATCCGGAAGGATGAAAGAACGTGGATAGACTCGAGATATGAAGATAACAGCCGCACGATTGATCGTATGTTCGCCCGACCGCAATTTCGTAACGCTGAAGATCGAGACCGACGAAGGAACCTATGGCCTCGGTGATGCCACGCTGAATGGCAGAGAACTCGCCGTTGCCGCGTATCTTGAAGAGCACGTGATTCCGTGCCTGATTGGCCGAGATCCTTTCGCCATCGAAGACATGTGGCAGTATCTTTATCGCGGAGCCTATTGGCGGAGAGGTCCTGTCACGATGACGGCTATATCCGCCGTCGATGTTGCTCTATGGGACATCAAGGGCAAGGCTCTGAAGACGCCGCTCTATAACCTGCTCGGAGGAAAGAGCCGACAGGGCGCACTTGTCTATACCCATGCAAATGGAAATGACATCCCTGATGCGATCGAGAGTGTCAAAGAACACCTGGCGCAGGGGTACCTGGCGATCCGAGTTCAATGTGGAGTTCCGGGAGTTCTGGGAAGCTACGGTGTGCCGAAGGGAGATAAGCCTTACGAGCCTGCGGAGCGCGGCCTGCCTTCAGAGTCTCTGTGGTCCACAGAGAGGTACCTCAACTTCGTTCCACGACTGTTTGAGGCTATACGGAAAGAGGTCGGTGAAGATGTGCACCTGCTGCACGATGTCCATCACCGATTGACTCCCATAGAGGCTGCACGGCTGGGGCGAGAGCTTGAGCCTTACCACCTATTCTGGCTCGAAGATCCGACGCCAGCTGAAAATCAGGATGCTTTCCGTCTGATACGGCAGCATACAGTCACCCCGATTGCCACCGGAGAAGTCTTCAACTCCTTCTGGGACGCGCATGATCTCATTCGCAATCAGTGGATCGATTACATCCGTATGACGATCGTGCATGGAGGAGGGATTACGCCGCTCAAGAAGGCGGCCGACTTTGCATCGGTGTACCAGGTAAGGACCGGCTTCCATGGAGCCACCGATCTGTCGCCAGTGACGATGGCTGCGGCACTTCATCTCGGCCTGGCTGTGCACAATTTCGGCATACAAGAACATATGCCGCACTCCTCGTTGACGGATGATGTGTTTCCACATGCCTATCGCTTCGAAGCAGGTTATATGTACCCGGGCGATGTTGCTGGACTTGGAGTGGACATCGATGAAACACTGGCCGCCAAATATCCTTACCAACGAGCATATCTTCCAATTGCTCGCAAACTGGACGGTACCCTCACGGACTGGTGAGGGAGAGCTTAGGGACGAATCCCTTTCGCATTAAGGCGAATGCTATAGATTGAGTCCGTCGTTGTGGTGTAGAGGGTGCTTCCATCTGCTCCTCCCCATGCAACATTGGCTGTTGCCTTGTCGGTGAGCAGAGTGGCCAAGTGTTTGCCGGACGGCGAGATGATCCAAACACCTCCTGGACCTGCAGCGTACAGATTGCCCTCTGAATCGATCTTCATGCCGTCCGGCGCTCCGGGCCGTTTGTCTTGCGAGGCATCGAGAAACACGCTGCCGGTACCTACTGTGCCATCACGTCTGAGGGGGTAGCGCATCCACTTTTTGGGTTCGGAGTTACTTACGTAGAGCCATCGTCCATCCGGCGAGATGGCTATGCCATTGGGCCGGGGGAGGTCGCGGATGAGAAGCTGCAGCGCATTGTTATCCGGAGCCGCGCCAGGCTTTTGTGCAACAGCATGGGGAAGTCGGTAGACCCCGCTGAAGGTGAGTTCTTTGGCTGGGTCATTATCCTGCTGCGTTCTTAAGCCGTAGGGAGGATCGGTGAAATAGAGAGAACCGTCACTACCGTAGAGCAAGTCGTTTGGGCTGTTGAGCTTTTTGCCTTGGTAATGGTCGGCGAGTATAGTGACCGGCCCGTGGGGATCCAGTGATTCGAAGCGCATGATGTTTCGCGCTGCGTGTCCTGCAACGGTAAGCCTACCGGAGGGGTCAAGAGTCATTCCGTTCGTGCCCGGCTCTTTGCCTCCATACGGCTGGCTGCCTCGATAGCCACTGGGCTGTAACCAGATAGAGACTCTCCCATCGGGGGCGATTTTGCGGATGCTGTTGCTAGAGATATCGGCAAACATAAGATAACCAGCGTGGATCCATACGGGACCCTCCACCCAGGTAAACCCCGTTGCTACCTGCTTCCAGACCGGATGTTGAGGTATGAGGCGGTCGGCTGCAGGATCCAGTCTCTCTACTGCTGCGGGATATTCGAAAGATTGATCTGCTGATCTTTCGATAGTCGGTCCACCGCTCCTTGTGCCCAGGATTCCCAACCACAAAAGAAATCCTGCCGGTATGGTCGCTATTGTTCGCAGCATCTAGGAAGCCCTCCAGGTATCGATCTGTAGTTTTAGCATTTTTTTGTGAAAAAGCCTCTCGACAATCGTCCGGTTGCCGGTGCTATTATGGCTCCGCTTCAAAATTGACCATTGCATAGTATGCAAAATAAATTGCGAAGAACGCCCTGGGCGAATTTCTCAAAGGACTCTTTGATGTTGACGTTTTTGCGATTAGCCGGTGTCGGACTGCTTACTTTGGCACCTGTCGCTGCTATGCGGGCCCAGACGCCAAGCTTTAGCGCTGACGGCTCCTTCCAAGGTTCTTCTCTTACGGGGTGGAACACAGTCGGCAATGGGAAATGGACTGCTTCTGATGGAGAGATCACGGGAACCGGGAGAGGCCTTTTGGTCTTCGACAAGCCCATGCAGGATACCGGAGTGTATCTTCAGTTTCGCTGCGAAGGCGAATGCGCAGGTGGAATTTTTCTACGTCTCGAAAAAACTCCTGATGGGATGCATGGGTTTCTGCTTAGTTTTGAGCAAGAGCTTGGCGTGTATCGCGTAACCCTCGATGCAGAAGGAAAAGAGACGGAGAGAACGAAGTTACGCAACGCGGGAGGTCAGATTCGCTTTGCCCCGCCAGCGCCACCGCCGGGAACACCTGCAAGGACCTTTCGCAGACCTGAACTGCCTCCAATGCCCGCCGGAACAACTTCTCCTCTTGAGCATCCGACCCATGGCCTGCGTAAGGACGGTTGGAATGAGGTGGAGGTCTTGCTGGACGCCGATATTCTGCGCGCCTTCTTTGATGACGGCGGAGATGCTGTCAGCGCAGCGACGGAGAGCATGGACGGCTTTGGACCGTTTGCGCTGTACTCAACCGGATCGACCATTCACTTTCGCGCTGTTGCCTATAAAGACCTGGGACTAAAGACGTGGCCCAAAGAGCAGGTGGGTTCCAGATTCAACATGCAGCGAATCAATGAGTTTTATTACGGATGGTCGGCTGCCGCTGCAGACTTCAATCATGATGGGAAGCTGGATATTGTCTCCGGGCCATTCATTTACTTTGGCCCGGAATACACGACCTCACGCGAGATCTATCCGGCTCAAATCGTGAATGCCTCAACGACCTATTCGATGGAGGATTGGGTCGAGCACGCGGAAGACTTCACCGGAGATGGTTGGCCCGATGTATTGACGACAAGCCATGCCGATGGCGGCAAGGTGGGCGCCGTACTTTATGTCAATCCCAAGGGAGAGTCGCGACGATGGGAGAAGTACACTGTCGTTGCTCCGATCGACAGCGAGGAGACTGTGCTCGCGGATGTGGACGGCGATGGAAAGCAGGAACTCGTCTATATGGGGGGCGGGTACATGTGCTATGCCAAACCGGATCCGGCCAATCCCACAAAAGAATGGACCGTTCACAAAGTGAGTGAACTTGGCCCATGGCCCGCCCACGGGGTCGGCGCTGGAGATGTGAACGGCGACCATCGCGTGGACATCGTTGGAGCGTATGGATGGTGGGAGCAGCCGGCTGAGAAAGATTCGCAAGCTAAGTGGAAGTACCATCCCGCACCCTTTGGTAAATGGGGCAGAACCTCGGCAGGAGGCTCCAAGATCGGTGTTTACGACGTCAATGGTGATGGCCTACCGGACGTTGTAACCACGATGCAGGCACATGGATGGGGTATCGACTGGTTTGAGCAGAAGCGGTCTGCTTCGGGCGAGATCAGCTTTGTTCCCCATGTGATTATGGGCCGCACGGCGAAGGAGAGTGCAGGTGGGGTGCTGTTCACCGAACCTCATGCATCAACGATCGCAGATGTTGATGGCGATGGCATTCCTGATTTCGTGGTGGGCAAGCGTTATTGGTCGCATCTGGATGACTTCTATGATCCGGATCCGTACGGAGCGCCCGTTTTGTATGTGTACCGCACGGTACGCGACAAAGCAGCTCCTGGTGGCGCTCGCTTCGTTCCCGAGTTGGTACATAACTACTCCGGCGGGGGATCGGATGTG
The DNA here is from genome assembly GCF_036877565.1 of Edaphobacter sp. HDX4. NCBI lineage: Bacteria > Pseudomonadati > Acidobacteriota > Terriglobia > Terriglobales > Acidobacteriaceae > Edaphobacter > Edaphobacter sp. HDX4. Next base: position 382,355 of record NZ_JAEDXW010000001.1, on the reverse strand, counting down.
CTCGCCCGTGATCTGAATGGGGACGGTGTCGTTGACATCGTGACGTCAACACGGAGTGGAACTTACATCTTCTGGGGCGTGAAGAAGCCCGGAAAGGGCGCGTTGAAATGACACTGCCCATTGTTTCGATAGCTGATCTTAGTTCGAATTCTATTTTGCGAAAACTACTGAATGAAAAAGGTCGTAAAAATATGGTTTTCCAAACTTCAATAGTGGCAGGGAGACCTGCCTTCTCAGGAGGTACGAACATGCGAGTTCTAAGACTCGTGATGCTATGCACACTCACCTTGTGCTTCGTGGTCTGTGCCCGAAGCATGTGGGCTCAGAGTACGACCGGTTCTGTGGTGGGTACGATCACGGATACTACCGGGTCTGTCATACCCAGTGCGACGGTCACGCTGACGAACAATGGGACTGGGGACAAACGAACCGTGCTTACGGTGGATTCCGGAGACTACCAGTTTTTGTCTCTCCCTCCGGGAGAGTACACGTTGAGCGTCGAAGCGCAGGGCTTCCGTCGTTACACGCACAATCCAGTGGAAGTGCAGGTCGCTCTAGCCACACGCGAAAACGTAGACATGTCGGTAGGATCGGCGACCGAAGAGGTAACCGTCACGTCGCAGGCACCTATTATCCAATCGGAAAACGCGGCACTAGGCCAGGTGGTTCAAGGCAAGGCTGTCACCGATATCCCACTCAATGGGCGTAATGTGCTGGCACTCGTTGGGCTCGTCCCGGGAGTCGTTCCGCAAGGAAGCTCGTCCGGTAATCTCACAGGCCAGAATGTATTTGCGGCCGGAAATTATCAGATAGGTGGCGGTACCGCCAACCAAAGCGCGACTCTTTATGACGGTGCTCCCGTCAACATCTCGTATGGAAACGTCACGGCTCTCGTTCCTTCCCAGGACGCCGTGCAGGAGTTCCGCGTCCAGACCAGCAACAACACGGCGGAGTACGGAAACTACACGGGTGGTGTCATCAACATAGCCAGCAAATCTGGATCGAACGCAATTCATGGAACGGTATATGAGTTCGTTCGAAATACCATCTTCAACTCGACTCCTTATTTCGCGAAACACAATCCGAGCCAGATCCTGAGCAAGAACCCATATCACCAGAACCAGTTTGGCGGTAACGTAGGTTTTCCGATCATCAAGGATCGGCTATTTGGATTCTTCGACTATGAGGGATATCGTCAGTCTCAGCAGCGCCTGTACAACTACACGGTTCCTACTCTCAAGATGCGGCAGGGAGATTTCTCGGAGCTCTGCACAAATGGGATTAACGCCAGTACAGGCACGTGCATCCCTACGCCTGGCGTTAACGTCGCCAATGGAATTCCAGGGCAGATCTATGATCCCTGCGGCGGAACTGTACCAGGAGGTCAGGGATGTCCGGGCTATACCGGTCCACGCACGCCTTACGTGAATAACGTGATCCCGAACGGACGCTGGAGCACTGTATCCCGTAATTTGTTGAACTTCCCTTACTGGGCAGCTCCGACCGGGCCTGGGGTTACCAACAATTTCGTGAAATACGCCGGAGCCGGAGGTTCAAACGACCAATACAACGGCCGTGTCGACTTTACTCTGAGCGACAAACAGCGAATCTTCGGGCGCTACACGCAGTGGAACTCAAAAAACCGCGGTTCGATGCCCTACAACAACGGTTTGATCTCTGGTGACCCGATCTCTCCTGAGTCTTTCAAAACCTACCAGACTGTTGTTGGTGACACCTATCTTTTCAATCCTTCGTTGATCGGCGATCTTCGTCTCTCTTTCACGCGTTGGAACTACGTCCGTACGCCGGGAACCCTGGGCTACGATGAGACACAACTTGGGTTTCCCTCCTACATGGGGACTATCTCAGAACTAAATCGAGTTACCAATTCAACCACGGTCCCCTCGATCGCCTTATCGAACCCGACGGTTAATGGGATTGGGACCGGCTACATATTCTCGATCAACAATAACTATGTGATCGCTCCAAGCGTCACCAAAACGTTCAAAGGTCACACCATCAAAGCGGGTGCCGATCTTCGCCGTCTGGAGATGAATTACTTCCAGAACAACAGTCCCGGCGGCTCATTCCAGTTCAATCCGTTCATGTCTTCACTTGTCAATAACGGTAACGGAGGTCATCCGTTCGCATCGTTCCTGATGGGTTACATGGTCGACCAGGCATCTACCGCCAGTGTCGTTCAGATTGCCCCGCCCACATATAGCACCATCTACTACCAAGGCTATTTCGTTCAAGATAACTGGACCGTCAACTCGAAGCTCACGCTCAATATCGGACTACGCTACGATATCCCCGGCGTGTGGCGCGAGCGACATGATCTTATCGCGACCTTCAATCCGAATGAAGTCAATCCGGTTCTGGGAGCGATCTCGATCAATGGTAAGCCGGTCACAGGAGCGTACGATCTGGTCAATTCCGCTCAGCACCCCGAGAAGGGATTGCGACCCGAGAACTACACGAACTTCTCGGCACGTCTCGGACTCGCGTTCCGCCCAGACGATAAGACAGTCATCCGGGCAGGTTGGGGTAAATTTGTCATACCGTCATATCTCCAATTTCCCGAGTCTCCGGTGCAGTCACCGCTCTCTTACATTACAAACAATCCTGTGTCTACCACGGATGCTGGCGTGACACCCAACGCTACGCTGGACAATCCCCTTCCCAGCGGAATCACACCCGCGCCTGGACGCGATCCGGTCTATCAACGACTTCTGCTGGGAGGTTCGGCAAATGCGCTTTCAGCGAGCCAGGACAACGGCGCCAGTTATCAGTGGAACTTCGCGATTCAGCGACAGCTTCCTCTGGGCGTAGCACTCGAAGCGGCGTACGCCGGTTTGCACGGCTCGTATCTGCCCGTCAGCCGGAATATCAATCAGGTGTCGCAGCAGTATTTGAACCAGGCGGTTTCCGATCCGAACTGCGTAGGACCGACCGCAAACCTGGCAAGCAATTGTTTCCTGACGAAACGAGTGGCGAATCCGTTAAACCGTTCTTTGTTTACTCAAGGAAACCAACAGTATGCAACGATCCAATCCAACCAACTCTATCGTCCCTACCCACAGTATGGCGGTATCTCCAATACGGGTAACTATATTGGATTCAGCAATTACAACGCTCTTCAGATGAAGCTGGAAAAGCGGTTCTCTTCTGGCGGCGTGTTGCTCGGTTCCTATACTTTCTCCAAGTTGATGACGAATGCCGATTCGTTGACTTCCTGGCTGGAGGCAACTGGTGCTCCGGGATTCCAGAACCTCAATGATCTCAGTCAGGAGTACTCGCTCTCAGGCTACGACTCACGTCAGCGCCTGACAGTCAGCTATGTTTACTTCCTACCCTTTGGCAAGAACCAACATTGGGGTGCCGGCGCTTCGGGCCTTCTAGGAGGTTTGATCTCCGGATACGGAGTGAACGGTGTAACTACCTTCCAAAAGGGCTTCCCGTTGGGTTTCTCAATGGCATCGAATACAGTGAGCACCTATGCTCTGGCGGGTACCACGCGTCCTAACATAGTGCAGGGATGCCAAAAGCAGACTTCGGGATCGATTCAGTCCCGACTTGGAGATGGTTCCTCGAACGGGAAGAAGATGTTCGATCCGACCTGTTTCGCCGCACCGGGGAACTTCCGCTTTGGCAATGAATCGAGGACGGATAATCAACTCCGAGCACCAGGAATTGCCAACTTCGACGTGGCACTGTTCAAAGACACTCACATCACCGAACGTCTGGTGCTCCAGCTTCGCGTTGAATCTTTCAATCTATTCAACAGAGTCCAGTTCGGTGCGCCGAATACCTCAATTGGGTCGGCACAGGTGGGGCAGATCACGACGCAGGTCAATGATCCGCGATTGCTCCAGCTAGCCGGACGCATTAACTTCTGATCTGGAATGTGATCGGAAAAATCCCCTGCAAGTCATGGTCAAACCTGACCTCGACTTGCAGGGGACATTTTATTTAATCCTGAATAGCTGCAAAGTGAATCACGCGGAAAGCTATAAGTGCGTGAGGAACTGGTTAGCGATTACCACTGAAGCAGCACAAGCTCGGAACAGAATGCAGGTCCCATCGCTGCGAGGATGCTGTAGGTGCCGGGCTTACCGGGGTGTACCTTCAGGTAATCCTCAAGAACAGCCAGGACCGAAGCAGCAGAGAGATTTCCAACCTCTCTCAGACTCTTCCATGAGGGCGCCAACGCGTCCGGTGGAAGGTCCAGAGACTTCTGCATCGCCTCAAGCACCTTTGGGCCCCCGGAGTGAAAGATGTAGGTGGAGATGTCGTCACGAGTGAGGTTGTTGTCCCCAAGAAACTTCTCGACGTTTTGCAGCAGGTTTTCTTCGACAACCTTTGGAACATCGGGAGAGAGAACGATCTTGAAACCGCTTTCTACGATGTCCCATCCCATGACTCGTTCTGTGTTGCGATAGAAGGTTGAGCGAGTGGCAAGAACGCGTGGGCCACGGCTTTGGCGTCCCAGCTTGGTTTCCGCACCTGCGACAACGACTGCCGCTGCCCCATCTCCAAAGAGACCGGAGGAGATAAGGTTTGCGATCGACTGATCATCATCCTGCCAGGTGAGAGAGCACAGCTCGACCGACAACAGGAGGGCATAATGATCAGGGAAGGCCCGCACATAGTCGGAGGCACGAGCGATGCCTGCAGCGCCTGCGACGCATCCGAGCCCAAAGATCGGCGTTCGTTTTATGTTTACAGGGAACGGCAGGCGGTTGATCAGCCTCGCGTCGACGGTAGGGCTAGCAATGCCTGTGACTGACGCAAAGAAGATTGCGGAGATGTCTTCCGGAGAGATGCCTGCATAGTCGAGCGACTGGCATATTGCCTGCTGTCCTAAATCGACAGCCGCCTTTATCCAGGCATCATTCGTCTTGCGGAACGTATCCAGAGCAGGATATTGCTCCAATGGAAACACCGTGTGCCGGTGCTCAACTCCGCAGTTTGCATGGAGCCGGGTGAGAAGACGTGGTTCTTCCATCTTGTGCTGCCATCGGTCGCGTAGTGCTTCGGCGATTACGGTCTGGTTGTAGCGGTATGGAGGATAGGCTGTTCCTACTGAAGCAATACGCATCTTATGGGGCCTTTTGAATCTCGATTGAGTTATGTTGCCTGTGTGGGCAGAAGACCCCTTCAGCGTACATGGTTTGACTCAATTTCGATGCAAAAGTTTTGTGAGCATCCGGTTCAGTGAATCTGAGCAAGCTGCCGGTCGTATAGGGAGTTTAGGGGAAACTCCTTTTTCAGATTGATCAGAATGGCGCGGGCCTCCTGAGGCTTGTTCTCGCGGAGTGCGGCGACAGCCAGCATCATGCGCGCGAAGGGCGCCAGGTAGTGTCCCTGGCTCGCGGTCAGCTTGAGCAGACGGATACCTTCGTCCCGGCTTGTGGAGGCTCCGGTGAGGTTAAGAAGCCAACGGACGGGGGCGAACTTGAGGCTGAGCATGTAGTTTTCCACCCCGGATGCGAGATATGCGTCATAGAGATGAGGATTCACCTCCAAGGCCTGCTTGGAGTAGGCGCTCGCTTCCTTGCTGTAGTTGAGAGCAGCGAGGTCCTTTTTGTCGATCATCAAAGCGTAGTCAGATCGCATGCCGCTGATGAGAGTTTTGACATAGAGCGCGCGAGCATCATGAGGGTCGCGGCGCAGCGCAGCATCTGCAAGAGTGGATGCCTGATTCAGACGATCTTCAAAAGCTTTCCTTACGTTCTCGTCGGGTTTCAGGCGAGTTCTGTTATCAAACCGGCTCTGATCTGCGAACAACTGCACGTCAATGACGCGAAGCCGTTCAAACTCGCTAAAGAGGGATGCTGCGGCGTCTGAAACCGGCCCCATCGGATCCTGAGGGTGACTCGACATCCAGGCCTGAAATTTCCCGTGTGCGTCCGCGAACTGCAAGTTGTACATATCCCGGTAACCATCATCCAAAGGATTTCCGCTGAGAGGTTCGGCAGACGATGCAGGCGGCTGTATTGCGAACCAGAGCAGAAAGACGAGTATGGGGATGTGGCGCAAACGCTTCCAGAAGTTGATATGAGGCTGGTCTACGGTCATCAAAGTCCTGTCCGGAATATCTCTTCCCTCTTCCATTTGACGGGATAAATCGCCCAAAAGGCCGTAAGGCTCCAGGTTAATACTCAATTCCCAAAGCAGTAAGCGCTGAGTCGAGCTCGGTTTAGCCCAATTTTTCTCTATTTAAGCAGCAAAGAGTTGCAAGCTTGCCAACACTATTTTTAGGTAAGTAATGGAGATTCAGCAACTTAAGTTTGGATGCCAATCTGCATCCAGAAACGGCGAAGAACGGGATCGTTCTTTGCGAGTTTCGCGACATGGGTTGACCTGCCGTTTCGGGCCAGACTCTGAAGCTTTGGGACTTCACCTGACGGTTCCGTGGGTGACGGATTGGTTTTGAAGTAAATCTGTCGGACATGCATTTTGCGGGAGGTGCCGGGAGCCCTGCCGTAGAAAAGCAACTGGCAGATCCAACCAGGAGTGAGGAGATTTCTCCTCACTCATTTTTTTTGCTCACTTCCCATTGCACACGGCAACGAGGATCGACATTTTATACGGTGGTAGAGTCGGGCGTCAGAGGTCTTGTGAATCGATCTAAGAGGAAGTTCATCGGACCAGCCACTGGTGCGGGACACGCGTTCGAGATGATCCTGAATCTATCCCGGTCCTCTGGTTCGAGAATCTTGAAGACGTATCCAAGCAGGAGAAACAGAGTGCTCGAGATTACCGATCCCAGAATCAAAGCAGGAAGTGCTGACAATTTCGAGGTAGCCCCGTAGGCGACGGTCGCACAAATGGTGCTGATTGCCGTGAGCTTGAATAGAAAACCCCACGGAAGCCGGATCTCGTAGCGACGAATTCCCACCGCCCACATCAGAACCACCGCCGTGAATTGAGCAGCTCCGCTTCCGAGACATGCCCCGAGAGCGCCATAGGATGGAATCAACAACCAGGCGACGCCCACATCCACGAACGAGGCGACGATGGTCGTGATGATGAAATATTTCTGTCGATCGACACTTTCAAAGAGACTCTGAATTGGGCCAGAGAATGCCTTGGGCAGGCATAGAAGCGGCGCAACTGTCGCGACCAGCAGCGCTCCCACATATTGCTTGCCATAGAGCACCATGACGACCGGCGCGGCGAGCGGGACGGCGATGATGTGGATTGGGAGCGAGATGAGCGCGATGTAGCGAGCAGAGGCGGCGGTCATCGCCGGAAGTTTAGACCGATCACGCCCGTACTGCGCATAGATGCTGGCTCCAGTGGCCGCTGCAAAGATAGAAGGGAAGATCAGCAGGCGCTCCGCAAGACTGAATGCGACTGAGTAGAAGGTGAGCTGACGGATATCCGGGGTGAGATGCTTAAGGAGGAAGAGTTCGGAGCGATCCCATACGACAAGAGTGAGCAGCATTCCCATGACACTCTGTGCAGCAAAACTCATCATGCGGGCGCGCAGGTCTTCAGGCGGATGCGCATGACCGCTGTCCCATCCGAGAATGCGGCGCATGGTCGGGATAAGCCTCACCAGGAAATCAGCCCACTTCATGGCGAACATCGCAAAAGCGATTCCATTGACGCCCCAATGCAAGACGACAGCAAGGAGCGTGAGGATAAAGTAGGTTGCTGTCGAGGCAAGAGAGCCGGGCAGGTTTGCTGAAAGCGTTTCGGCGGCGACGTTCGCCTGGGCCGAGATGAAGTTGATCATCGCCGGCAGCATGGCGACGACAAGCAGAAGGGCCGCGATCCGGTAATCGGCGGGAGCGTCATGAAAGACCCATATGACAGCCCCGATGGTTGCCGCAGTGGCGAGCAAGGTCTGGATCAGAAGCGTACGAAGATAGATGAAGCGTGCGGTCGTATAGTCGCCAGCGCCCAGATACTCGGCCATATACTTGCGAGTGGTAATGGGAATTCCGACAGAGCCGAGCTGACTAACAATGCCCGTAAGCCAGGTGACGTAGATGATGTACGCCATCTTCGTCGGTCCCAACGTTCGGGCAATGGCGATAGAAGTGACCAGCGAGGTCACGAAGCCGATCATGTTCTCCAGCCCATACCAGGCTGTATTGCGAGCAATGGTTTTGGTATTCACGAGTCTTTCCGAGATGAAGCGGCCGGACCTGAACCCGAAGAGCAGATCCGGCGAGAGAGCGAAGGGCTCAGCTAAGCTGGCCTAATGCCTTTTCCGCATCTTTCGCGGTCTGGCTGTTTGGCGCAAGGCTGACGGCTTTCTTCAGATGAAGCGCCGCATCAGAGCTATCGGACAGCTTACTGTAGGTAAGGCCCAAGTGATAATGGAGCGCAGCGTCATTGGGACTAGCTTTCACTGCGTCTTCCAGCAAGCTGCGCGCCGACGTGTAGTTGCCTTTATGGTAGTACGCCCAGGCGAGAGTATCAGCCGTGCTTGGAGAGTCTGGCATGCCACGTCGAGCGACCTGCGCGAGCGACAAGGCGACATCGATATTCTGACCGGTTTCGATCATCAGATAAGAGAGATTGTTCGAAGCGACCGCCTGATCCGGCTGAATTTGAAGGGCCTTCTTGTAGGCCGCAATCGCCTGATCGCGATTTCCCTGTGCCTCCTGGAGCGTTCCGAGAACCGTGAACCCCTGCGCGTCGTTCGGGTGATCCGTCGTCCACTGCTGCCACTTTGCGATTGCCTTGCCGGGGTCGCCATTGGTAATGACCGCACGGGTATAAACGACTGCTGCGACGGGATCGTTGGGATTGAGCTGTATGGCCTTCTCTGAGGTAACCAGCGCACCTGCGGTATCGCCCGTTGAGCCCTGGAGTTGAGCGAGCAGGCTGTACATATCGCCGTTCTGCGGGGATTTTGCGATCTGCTCCTGCACCCTACTTACAGCTTTGGCTACCTGCTTGTCTGCAACGTAAGCAGCGGCCAACAGACGGAGAGCGGGAGAGGAGTTGGGATTGTGGCTCAGAGACTGCTCCAGCATATTGCGAGCTTCGGGAAAGTTCTTCTGAATGAGGCGCAGCTTGGCCATCTGGAGATAGGCGTCTGCATTATTAGGATCGATCTTGATCGCTTCCTTGAAATCTACCTCAGCCTTGTCATAAAGCTTCTGACTTCCCTCCGCCATGCCACGCCATATGTAGCCGTTGGCCGATTGTGGGTTCGATGCAACTGTTGCATCGCCCAGCTGAGCGAGGGTGGTGTTGTCGCCACGACTGATTGAGATCTGCGCGAGTCCCTGCTGGGCATCAGCGTTCCGCGGGTTCATGCGAACGGCGTCTCGAAATGCCTGCTGAGCGGTGGGTATATCACCTTTCACTGTGGCAGCCCGGCCAAGCCAGATTTTCAACTGAATGTTGTCGGGGTTCGCTTTGGCAGCCTTCTGCAGCGTGTCGAAGGCGTCCGATATCTTGCCTTCGTTCAGCATCAACATGCCATTCAGAAGCGCCACCTGAGGGAGTTCACTATCGGTCTTGGCCAGTTCCTGGCCGATGCTTCGAGCCTTGGCCATGTCCTTCTTGGCGATGAGGAGGCGGGCATAAGAGAGCTTGAGAGGTACGCTCTTGGGATGATTCGAGACAAGGTCAGCGTAGACCTGTGCCCCACGATCGGCCTGGTTCAAGCGGATGTAGTACGAAGCCAGCATATCGGCAGCATTGCTGTCATCCGGAAGTTCATCTGCAGCTTTGTGAAGGACAGCCTCCGCCTTTGCTGTGTCGTTCTGGCGCAGGTACAGGTCGGCCAAGCTTGAACGCGCGATGATGTTGTGAGGGTCCGCTGCGACTGCGGCATTCATCTGCTCAAGGGCGCCATTGATGTCGCCCTTTTTCTGCAGCATATTCCCGAGGACAATGTGAGAGGCAACATTCTTGTCCTCAAGAGATACAGCTTTGCGGAGCTGATCCTCCGCTTGTCCCGCAGTTGCGGGATCGGATGCCAGAAGTATGCCCAACGTGGTGTGAAAGGGTGCTCGGTTGGGATCGATGGATAGGGCTTTCTGAATCTGGGTGAGCGCTGTGGCATGGTCACCCTTACGCGCAGCAATCGCTGCAAGGAGAGCGTAGGCATCTGCATTGTTGCTGTTGATGGCCAGGACTGCGTTGGCCTGCTCTGCTGATTTGTCGAGAGCGTTGCCGGCCAGCAGCAGATTCCCCAATTCGATGCGCGCCTGCTGGTTGTTGGGAGCCAGATCCACCGTGCGCATGAGCTCGGCGTATCCGGTCATGGTCGAACCTTCTTTTAGATAGACCTTGGCCAACTCATAGTGAGCATCGGCGAAGTTACGATCGACCTTCAAGGCATTCGAGAACTGGATGGTCGCTTCCTTAAGCTTGCCGTCGTTGGCGTAGCGCTTTCCGCTCTCAAGATATTTATGTTTCTGCTTATTGGGATCTCGAGAACAGCCGGTCGTGAAGCCTAAAGCTATCGAGGCAGCAAGTAAAGCGGCAGAAAGGCGAACTGGAGCAGAAGCCCGGGAGATTTTCATTTTCGGTCCCTTCATTCAATCGTCAATCCGTACAGATGTCCTGAGACGGATTCTTTAGGGCCAGGCTTTTGCACCCTGGCGTGCGTGCTGAAACAAATCTCAGCCAGGAATGAACTGAGACAGATACGGAGCCATATGCGCGGTAAAGCGGATTGCACGATCGCGTGCGTCAGCGACCTGCTCAGTGCTCGCAATAGGGGTAATTACACGGACAAGCGCTCCATCGGTGCGGTTGTAGCGGATGGCATCAGCCAGCATGTAAGCCTTGGCTTTGTATTCGTTCGCGATACTGCGCCCATGCGCCTGGTACCAATAGATGACGAACTGGCGGCTTTCGCCGTTGTTGATGACATATTCTCCGACATTGAAGTGCTCTCCTCGGATGTCTTCAAGGCCCGTGTATTTAGAATACTCAGACTCAAAGGTCCAGCCGGCTCCAGGCAGACAGTGTTGCGGGGAATGGATGGATTGCCCGGTGCGTTGCGTCGCGAAGTACCCGATGAAGAGACTTACCGGGTACACCGCGGAGGGCTTCAGGGAGACCTGCTGGACTGCTGGAGCGCTGTAAACCCGATTGAGGAAGTCGCCTTTGCCCAATACTGCGAGCACCCCATCATCGAGGGGCAGATCCTGCGCAACCAAGCCGTCGATAACAGTCGGCATCTGGCTGAGAGGCGGGCTGTAAGGGACATTGTCCGCATCTCCCCGATGCATCAACAGACCCAGGGTTACGATCATGAGCACGATAACGGTCCAGAAACGTGACGATTTCACGTAGTTACTCTCGCTTTCGGTGGTGCCACCATGCGCATGAGGCGGTGGATAAGGTAGAGACAGCCGAGCGAAATCACAAACATGACCCAGCCTGAAAACTCATGAAAGAACCCGAGCGCCTTGACGGGGTCCCAGTATTGAACGCAAAGGCCAGTGCCCACAATTCGAATCGCGTTGGCCGCGACTGCAATTGGAATGCTAGCCAGGGCAAGAAGGATACGGCGCTTCGTCGTTCGTTCAAGGAAGTATCCATAGAACACGGCCAGGGTGAAGAGGCTCATCAGTGACCGGATCCCGCTGCATGCTTCGGCAACCTCGAGCTTCATCACGGGGAGCTGAATCACATTGCCTTCCTGCAGCACGGGTACTCCCAGCAGAGGCAGTGTCATGCTGGCCAGCCTCGAGGCTAGTAGCTGAAGAGGGAAGGTGATCTGGTTGAAGATAATGGCGGGAAATGGAATCGCCAGCAGGAGGACGAATACGGGGAAACGAAGCTGCTTCAGCATCTCGCCGCCGAGAAACGTCCAGACAAGCCCGGTGAGCAGGATGACGAAGGATACTCGAGAGGTAAACAGGTCAACCCCATAGACCCCAAAGATCAGGATCAGCAGTCCCAAGATAATCATAGGAACGCCTGCCCAGGTGGGCCGAACAGGTGTCGCCGCAATCTTTTCCCGTTTGTCCCAAAGAAGGAAGAGCGAGAAGAGAGGAACCAGGAATCCGTGGGAGTAATCGGGGATGTTATACCAGTCGACCACCAGCTTGATGCCGATGCGGTAATAGAGCGCGATCAGCAAAAGGCCGACGAGGGCGGACGGCAGCCACGCTCGTGACGGGATCTGAATCCGGGAGGAGTTCACCGGGAGCTGGTCGAGGCCGGGAAGGACCTCCTGAGAGAGCTGTTCGTTTTGCAAGCTGCCAGTCACCATGTCTAGGCGTTATACTTCACAGCTCAGTTGTAAGCAATTGCCTTGCCGTCGGCAGATTGTTTGAGATAAGGGTAATTTCTGACTCTGCCTACAGTCATAGGAACTTACTGGACCATAGTTGTAGGGTAAAGGGAAAAAGTTTTCCCACATAAGCCGCCGTTCTGCATACCATAGTAATGCCCCAAAGGACGAAGAAGTCCTGCCGGTTCCGTAAGTATCAAGATGGAAGGGTGGCATTCGGTCTATATAGAGATCACAGCACGGCAAAACTGAAAAAATCATGTCTTCGCCGCATTTGGCATTCGTTGTGCTTGCAGGGTCAGTGACAGCCAAATTTGTAAGGCCCGCAGCTCGCATATTTGACTGCGTACCTCTATTTGGAGGGCATCGACCCGGATCTGAAGTCGCTGAGTTAACTGTAAGCGAAGCGAATTCAACGCCAATATCATGGATGGAGGCAAAGCATAGCCGGATGAGTCAGAATGAAAGATATCTTCAGGAAAGTCGAAGACGAATGGGGAGTAAAACCATGAAATGGCTCCAGGTTGGAGTACTTGTAGCGATATCAGCTTCGGCTGTTGCCCAGGACGCGCGGAACAAACAGGAGGTACAGGGACAAACGGCACCGTCAGCGGCACAATCCGGCAGTTCCGAGGGTACTCCGGGGTCATCGGGCCAACCTGCCACCCTTCAAGGGGCCGCGAATGTCGACGTTGCGCGCTACGTGATCGGTTCCGACGATTCGCTTTCAATCACCGTTTGGAAAGAGCCCTCTCTGTCTGGAACTATACCGGTTCGCCCGGACGGCATGATCTCTCTGCCTCTCATCGGTGATCTGAAGGCTGCGGGAAGGACCCCGATGCAGCTTGCTGATGACATCACCGTAAAGCTGAAGAAGTATATTCAAGATCCAAACGTTTCGGTCGTGGTTATGGCCGATAGTAGTCAAAGGATCTTCCTTATCGGAGAGGTGGGTCATGTTGGCCCGGTGCCGATGACTCCGGGGATGACTCCCTTGCAGGCGATCGCGGCCGGAGGCGGTCTTTCTGCATTTGCTAACTCCAAGAAAATCTATATTTTACGGAATGAAGGAGGGAAGCAGCAGAAGATTCCCTTCAACTACAAGAAAGCGCTCAAGGGAGAGGATACGCAGGGAGTGAGTTTGAAGCCGGGGGACACAATCGTCGTCCCATGAGGCAGCCAATGAAAACCTTGATTCCAATCTCGCTCGTAGCTCTAGCCCTTACGGGCCAATCTTACCGATCGCTCGGCCAGGCTGTTCCCACAGCCGTGCCAGTGCAGACGCAGGCACCTGCTGGGACTACCACGCCCCGGCTCTCCTGGATCGACGGCACCGTTCACTACTCCTTAAGCGCTTCTGAGATCGTTCAGTACGGATACTACGGAAGCGGAAACGTCACCAGTTCCACAGCTCTCTCGGGTGTCGTAGGCTATTCCTCTCTAAGCATGGTTCATCCGACATCCCTGTTGTTCGCCGGTGGGGTCGTGATCGGACAGGGAGGCCAAGGCACATCGACCTATCAGAACTTCGTCATCAGCCAGACCCTCATAAAGAAGCGGTGGGTCTTCAATGTGACGGACTCCTTCAGCTTTCTTCCGCAATCTCCTGTAACGGGCGTGGCAGGTGTCCCTGGGATCAATAGTCCGGGAACGATACCAATCGATGGCCCCTCACAGGGACCTGCTGGAGGGATCCTGACCTACTCCGGAAACCGTATCAGCAACGTGCTGTCCGGCACGATTGAGCGTCAACTGAGTGGACGAACCTCCGCGAGCGGCAGCGGCTCCTACTCCGTTCTCCACTTTCTAGACAAGAATGCTGGCCTGGATACCACGATGATTTCAGGCCAGGTTGCGATCAATCACCAGATCGATCGGCGAAACTCTGTCAGTCTCAGTGCGGTGTATTCGACCTTTGACACCACAAACTTCTATTCGCTCTATCCTCCAGGATTTCCGAACAGCATCACTTATCAAACCAAGGGAATCAATCTTTCCTATTCGCGGCGTTGGACGAGGGCTCTGTCTAGCGACATCTCTGCGGGACCGCTGTGGATCCAGAGTTCGGCCGCACCACTTATTCCGAATCAGCTGAACTATTACCTGAACGCTGGTTTGACATACGGTCGCCGCCTGACGAGCTACAGCCTGCGCTACACGCATGGGGTCAACGGAGGCTCTGGAGTTCAGCCAGGCGCTCTATCGGACAACGTGACGGGGACGGTGGGTCGCACATTTGGCGCGAAATGGGCCGGTTCAGCTTCCTTCGTCTACACGCGAACCAGCGGACTGCTGGCCCTTGGGTCTAACCTAAACGGGCTAAATGGAATCACGAATACCCAGTACGGAACATTGCAGCTAACGCATGGGTTTACGCGTACCATCTCAGGTTACGCGAGTTACACAGCGCAAAACCAGTCGTATAACCAGGGAATCCTGGCGCCGAATGCGTTGAACGGCATCTCCCACATCTTCGGTGTCGGAGTTTCATGGTCGCCGCAATCAACCCGCCTCGGTGAATTTTAAGGAGCTCACTAATGCTTGGACATCGTACGCTCAACGTGGACGATTATTTAGGAATTCTGAAGCGCAGAGGATGGATGATCGCGGTTCCGGCCATCTTTCTTGCTCTCGTCGGATTTGCGCTCACCTTCCTCGTGTCTCCTCAATATGTTTCTCAGACGCTTATTCTGGTCGAACAACAGAAGGTTCCTGACGATTACGTCAGGCCGGTGGTGGTGGAAGATATCACGGCCAGACTGGCGTCCATGAAAGAACAGATCCTCAGCCGTTCTCGGCTTGAGCCGATCATCGAACGGTTCAATCTGTACGGCACGAAGAAGATGTCCATGGATGATCGCATCGATGAGGTGCGAAAGAATATCGACATCAAGCCAATCCATTCGGAGATGGCGCGCACCGGCGGTCTGCCAGGATTCTTTATCTCCTACAAGGACCCGGACCCTCACACCGCGCAGCAGGTCTGTGGAGAGATTGCCTCACTCTTTGTCACTGCAAATCTGAATGCGCGAGCGCAGTCCGTAGAAGGGACTACGGAGTTCCTGAAGGGGCAACTGGCGGATGCAAAGCGTGCGCTTGATGAGCAGGACGCAAAGCTGGCTGCATTCCAATCGAAGTACATGGGCCGTCTTCCCGGGGAAGAGACTCCCAACATGAATATGTTGACCAGTCTCAACACTCAGCTTGATGCCACGACACAGGCTCTCTCCCGCATGGAGCAGGACAAGAGCTATACCGAGTCGATGATGGCGCAGCAGCAGAGCTTTTCCCAATCCACGGATCACGGAGCTTCGGCGCCGGGAGCCCGACAGGTCGAGCTCCAGAACTTGTTGAACGAAGAGTCCGATCTGACTCGGAGATATACGGATGATTATCCGGATGTCGTCGCCGTTCGGCGCCGGATCAAGGAGCTGCGGGCAAAGATTGCAGCTGAGCCTCCGGCGGCACCGTCAACTCCAGCTATTTCCGCTAGTACTACACCGAACAGGAATGACTCGCCGGCTTTGCAACAGCTGCGTGCGCAGTTGCGGTCTCTCGATCAGGGGATACAAGCCAAGCGGCACGAACAGGCACTGCTCTCTAGCCAGATCCGGATGTACCAGGATCGCATCTCTGCCAGCCCAATGGTGCTCGAAGAGTACAAGAACATCACTCGTGACTATCAGACAGCACAGGGGTTCTACGACGATCTTCTGAAAAAGATGAATCAATCGAAGATGGCAACTGACCTGGAGAGGCGTCAGCAGGGGGAACAGTTCAGCGTGATGGATCAGCCAAATCTCCCTGACAGCCCGATGTTTCCCCGACGTGGAGTTTTCGTAGGAGCAGGGTTCATGGCCGGTCTGTTCCTGGGAACCATGCTGGTCGCATGGAGAGAGTATCGCGACACCGTGATGCGGTCCGAACGAGATGTATGGGCCTTCACGAAGTTGCCTACCCTGGGAGTCATTTCATTCACGCTGAATGACCCGGATGCTCCGCCTTCGGGGGGCCGTCGTTGGGGATTAGGACGTCGCAAGTCAGAACTTCAAGCTGGTAAGCCTCTGGTTAATACGGGCGGATGACGAATGTATAACAGCTTCTTCAAACTTCATAGCAGCCCCTTCGGCACAAGCCCTGATCCACGGTTTCTTTACATGATGCCGCACACACGAGAGGCACTTGCATGTCTGGAATATGGCATCTCCGCCAGAAAGGGATTCACTGTGCTGACCGGCGAGGTCGGCACAGGCAAGACAACCCTGCTTAAGCGCGCTTTGGCATCCTTCAATAATCGCCGGATCTCAACAGCATTTGTCTTCAATCCACGGCTTGAGGTGCTGGACTTCCTCGAGTTTGTGCTCGCGGATTTCGGCATCAATTCGACTACCAGGACCAAATCCGGGATGTTGCTTCAACTGAACCGCTGGCTCATCGAGAGATTCCGGATGGAAGAGACTTGCGTGGTCGTCATTGACGAAGCACAGAACCTCTCCTGGGATTTGTTGGAGGAGATTCGCCTGCTTACGAACCTCGAAACCTCCTCGGAGAAGCTTCTTCAGATCGTACTTTCCGGTCAGCCAGAGCTCGAAGAGAAGCTGAGGCATCCTAGTGTACGGCAGCTGCGGCAGCGCATTGCGTTGTGGTGCCGGACTCAGCCCCTTACGGAGAATCAGACTCATGCCTACGTTGCGGAGCGTCTGAGGTTAGCCGGTGCGACCAGACCCATCTTCACCTCTCAGGCCTTGGATCTGATCTATCGCTACAGCCACGGCATCCCCCGGATTATTAATCTGCTTTGCGAGCACTCCTTGATCGTGGCGTATGTCGAGCAGGTTCAGGAAGTCTCCGCAGAGTTAGTTGAAGGAGTTGCTGCGGAACTCGAACTAGAGACGCAGCCATTTTTGATCTCTCCGGTAGCTATCGGCAGCAGTGGCCGTAGCGGTAACTTCGGTGAGACTTCAGGTCTGATGACAGCGTTCGATGGCGAACCTAAAGGAAGGCAGGATCGATGAGCCGCATATACGAAGCACTTCAGAAAGCCGAATCAGAAAAAAAGATGGAACGCCCCATGAGCGAGTCTCGTCTTCCAGTTGAGGAGGCAGGCACTGCACCGCCGACGGCTACCTTGGAGTACGAGCTTCCTCCCTCCTTTGTGGAGTCACCGCGGGAGCAGACATTTACCGACGGATTGTCCTCCGGCGGGCTAAATCTTAGTGCGGTTCGGCGCTTTCCTTGGACTCCCTTGATCGATAGACTTCCCTCCCTGCTCGAGAGAGGCCCTGCCATCGAACAGTTCCGTAGCCTGCGTTCTCGTGTCTACGAAGCTCGCGACATTCGCCCTCTCAAGTCGATTCTTGTGAGCAGCGGATTGCCCCAGGAAGGCAAGAGTTTTGTCTCGGCGAACCTGGCTGTCAGCCTCGCTCGACACAAGAACAGCAAGGTTCTGCTCATTGACGGGGATATGCGCCGGTACACGCTTCACGAGTTGCTGGGGACCGAATCTTATCCTGGCCTTGCCGAATATCTCGCAGGCAAAGTCACCGCAGAACAGATTATGCAGCGGCCGGAAGAGAACGAACCACTAAGCTCGGTGGGCCATGCTCTTTCTAACCTCACCTTCATCCCGGGTGGCAATGGCGGAGACAAAGCTGCTGATCTTTCCGGAAATCCTAGATTCGGAGAGTTACTCCGCCAGGTCGCTCCTTATTTTGACTGGATCATTGTGGATTCATCACCGGTCATACCGGTTTCGGACGGTGTCAATCTTGCTCGTTCGTGCGATGGAGTTCTTTTAGTCGCACGTGCCGGAGTCACGAAGTACCTCGTGGCGCAACGCGCGGCTGCGGAGCTACGAGCGTCTCATGTCCTCGGCTTCGTCCTGAACGCCGTACAAGAGAATCCTCAGACGGGAAGCTACTACGGTTACAACTCGAATAAGGAGTAGGTGGGAGCTGCAGCAGCAATGATTCGACTCTTCAATGTGTATTATCCGACCCGCACAATTGTCTTGTTAATGTGCGAGGCTTTAATCGTCAGCGGGTCGTTCCTGCTGGCTACGAAGCTCGTCCTCGGGCCGGACACATACATCTGCCTGAACTATGAATACGGTGTGCTCAAGATCGCGGCCCTCACGGTGTTGACCCTCCTGCTTTCGTACTACTTCGATCTCTATGAGCCACAGCGGATTTCTGAACGATGGGAGATCTACTTCAGACTTCTGCTGGTTCTTGGTTTCCTTTCTTTTCTGCTTTCTGCACTGGTCTATTTTTTCCCTCAAATAGACATCGCACACTACGTCCTGTTACTTGGGTTGATGTTCCTCACCTTTGGACTCGTGATCTGGCGTGGCGCTTATGAATGGATCCTTGGAAGAGCTGTCTTTCGCGAGCGGGTCTATGTCCTGGGCGGAGGCGATCACGCGCGAATGATTGCTGAGACCCTGCGAACCCGCAGGGATGCCGGCATGGAGGTTGTGGGATTCGAGTCGATGCCTACAGATAAAGAAGAGCGGAGAGAAGCATTCAGGGCTGCGCTGGAATCGTTCCGGGGACGAGCAATGGCTATTGATCGCATTGTCATTGCCCTGGAGGACCGTCGGGGCGAACTTCCCTTGCGGGAACTCCTGAAACTGCGCTTTGATGGAGTGGTCATCGAGGAAGCAGGCGCATTACTCGAGCGCCTCACCGGAAAGCTGTATCTCGACGGCCTCCGCCCTAGCAACTTCATCTATAGCGAAGGATTCCGTGTAAAGCCGTCGCAACAGCTGGCGCGCAGAATCGTTTCGACTCTGACCGCCGCCGCCGGGCTGTTGTGCTTTCTCCCGTTATTTCCTTTTGTCGTACTTGCAGTGCGCCTGTCCTCGCCGGGTCCTATTTTTTTCCGTCAGACGCGCGTAGGAATGGGAGGCAGAAACTTCACAGTCTACAAGTTCCGTACGATGCGGACCGATGCTGAGGTTTCAGGAGCGAAATGGGCCAGCAAGGACGATCCCCGAGCCACAAAGATCGGTCGGTTCATGCGAAAGACTCGCCTCGATGAGGTTCCGCAGTTGTGGAATGTCTTGCGCGGAGATATGGGGTTTGTCGGCCCACGTCCTGAGCGACCGGAGTTTGTGCCGTGGCTTTCGGAGAACATTCCGTACTTTGATCTTCGCCACATGATCCGGCCCGGGCTCACGGGATGGGCGCAGGTGCGATATGGATACGGCTCCACCCTGGAAGAGGCTCGGGAAAAGCTGGAATACGACCTTTATTACATCAAGCACATGACTCTGGGACTTGATCTTCTGATCATGTTTGAAACGGTGAAGACGATTTTGCGCAGACGAGGCGCACAATGAGAAGTCTTTTTTGGCTTTCTTTGGCCGTGATTGGTTACACCTATATCGGGTATCCAGCCATCATGTTCCTGCTTGCGCGATTCTATCCGCGACCCTGGAAGCGGGACGCCTTCGTCGCTCCAGTCAGCATCGTGATGGCAGTCCACAACGGGGTTTCAAAGATCCGGGCGCAAATTGAGCACCTGTTATCTCTTGCCCCGGATCTGGTAACGGAAGTCGTTGTTATCTCGGATGGCTCAACCGATGGAACCGCCGAGGTATTAGAGCTCTGCCATGAACCCAGGTTACGGACCATCGTCCTGTCGGAACAGGGAGGTAAGGCGGCGGCACTGAATCACGGCATCTCGGCAGCAAGCGGCGAGATTCTCCTGTTTATCGATATCAGACCCCAGGTTCAGGAGGGTGCTCTCACCAAGTTGCTTAGCAACTTCGCCGATCCCGCAGTGGGATGCGTTGCGGGTGAGTTGCTCTTGAATGCTGATGGGCATGATGCAGCCGCGTCTGCTGTCAGTGGAGTGTACTGGCGTTATGAGCAATGGATTCGCAACTGCGAAGCCGCGTGGGATTCTCCCGTAGGAGTATATGGCGGGTTCTATGCGGTACGTCGCAGCATTGTTCAGCCTTTTCCTGCGGGCATCATTCTGGATGATATGTTCCAGCCTTTATCTATCATCGGCCAAGGCTATCGCAGCGTGCTGGACCGCTCGGCCTTGGTTCTGGACACCTGGCCCGCGAAAGTTTCAGGCGAATTTCAACGCAAGATCCGAACCCTGGCCGGAAACTATCAGTTGTTTTCCCTGGCTCCCTGGACACTGACTCCAAGTAATCGTGTCTTCTTCCAGCTGGTCTCACATAAACTGATGCGGCTTCTGGTGCCCTACTTCTTCCTGCTCCTCATCCTAAGCGCGACCGTACTTGGTGCCGGATCTCTGGGCTGGCGGTTCGTTGCCCTCATCCAATGGGCATTTTGGATTGCGGCGGCGCTTGCACTGCGTGTCAGGTTGCCACTGATCCACCGGATAGCATCGCCTGCGAGTGCTTTACTTGTACTCAACGCGGCAGCGGTTGCTGGCCTCTACAAATTTATGTTCACTCGCGGTCCTCTCTGGAAGATCTGGTTACCCAAAGGCCGGATTGCGGATTCCGCAATTCCGTTGGAGACGGGTCGGGAGAGTGCTTGAGCAACAAGAAGGAACCTGTAAGCGACCTTGCAATTCAGCAGTGTGGCCGTTCGATTTCGCCCGACATATCGAGGTCATATTCCGGCGGTACAAACTCTGAAGTCTCTAAATGAGGAAGATGATATTTCAGCTCTCAACTGCGGCGCATGTAGAGTTCCATATACGACGCAGCCATGCGCTCAAGGGTGAAATGCTGCTGATAAGCAGCTCTGGCATTTTCAGAGAGAGCGCGCCGCCTCGACGAATCCGAAGCGAGCTGAAGGATTGCTTCGGCCATGGCAGAAGGGTCAGCAATCGGGGTAGCAAGACCGGCGTCAGCGTTTTTGACCACTTCAGCCATGCCGCCAACGTCGGTGACGATCGCGGGCAGACCTACAGACATAGCTTGCAGCAGAGACATTGGGAGGCCTTCAGAGAGCGAAGACATGCAATAGATGTCTGCGGCCGAAAAGAAACCTTCCACATCCAGACGTTCTCCCCAGAAGGTAACGTTCTGTTTCATTCCAAGTTCAGCGACAAGAGCATCCAGATGCGGCCGTTCTGCGCCATTCCCCACCACCCAAAGCTGAAGATCGGGGATGCGCGCTACTGCGATCGCCAGGGCGCGCAGAAGGGTAGGGAGGTTTTTTATAGCAGCCAGGCGTCCAACGAACAGGAGCGTGAGACCACGCTTAATGGGCAAATCGGCCGATGCGGCGGGAACGATCGGATCAACACCGTTGTACACGCGAACGATGCGCTCTCGTACAGCGCCGGGAGTGTGCTGAAGGTTCATGCAAGTGGCATCGCAGATACCGACGATCCAGTTGAGAGAACGTGCAACGGCATTGAACGCGATCTCAGTGCCTCTCTCGTAGGGCGGGGCCACAAGACTGTGGCGGGTCGCCAAAACGGAACGGACTCCCGCGAGTCGGGCCGGGATCGCTGCCTGCAGCGTAGGCGCGGGATTGTGGCAGTGCACAACATCCGGACGGAGACGTTTGAATGCACTCAAAAAACGGAGCAAAGTTCGTGGCAACGGAGCTTCGCCAAGAACGGCTACAGGAATGCCCTCCGCGACAAGCTGCTCCCCCAGAGTGCCAAGATTGCTATAGGCAATCACCGAAACGTCGTGGCCATGGAGACGTTGAAGACGGCACAGTTGAGCTACGAGGATCTCTGCTCCACCCATTTCAAGACTGTAGACAACATGGATTATCTTCATGAAAGGCAACACGCTCATCCCCTGATGAATGGGGAAAGGGACAGAGCTAAATCGAACCTACACAATAGTAAACGTTACATCGCTTCGAAATATTAGTGGAGTTATTCTGATTGGGTCCCCAGTGTTGAGCAGACCACTGGCCCACCGGAGCTGTGGCTCAATGTTCCAGCGCTTGAATTGACGGCCAGCAGCAGTGCGATAGAGGAGTTGTGCTCGATGAGTAGTGAAGCAGAGGTTATGGCGCCGGGGTTGAAGACAGTAGTCGAAGACGTGCGGGAGCTGCTGGCCCGACGATCTTCCGACATCTGGCCGGCTTTACGGACGGCGACGCGTGCTGCGGCAGATTTCGGGGAGATGCTTTCTCTGGCGACTTTGCGGAAAAAGGCGGTCAGAGCCGGCATCCCTGGTGGAAGCGATAAGACAATTCGGTTAGCTATGACCGGCGGCTCAAGCCTGTATCCGCTTCACGAGCTGGTCCAGCAGACGATTGGAGCTCAATCTTCGACAGGCTGGTGGGAGACAGAGTTGTGGAAGGGTGATTTTGACAATTACATCTCCGAGATACTCGATCCCGAGAGCGAACTCTACTCCTTCAAGCCCGATGTCATTCTCATCCTTCCCTCCAATCAGAGGTGCGTCTACTCCGGACCGATGACGGATTCTCAGGACCTGCAGCGAACCGAGGCATTACGGCAAGCCGAAGATCTTCTCAATCTCTGTCGGATCGCACATGAACGTTCGGGAGCGGAAGTAATCGTCGCGAACTTTCTTCCTGCTGCTGAGTTCGACCCCGGTCCATTTCGTGTCAGAACGCTTGGCTCGAGCTGGAACTTTCGAAAGCTCGTCAACCTTGAACTCGGCCTCCGTGCTCCTTCCTACATTCATATCTGCGATGCCGAATTCCTTGCGACGCGGTACGGGGCTGCACGCTCTCATGACCCGCGCGCATGGTTCGAGACTAAGCAGCTTTATTCATCCGACTTCGCGGTTGAGATCGCGCGTGAGGTAGGCCACATCGTTGCTTCTCTCCACCGATCCTCGAAAAAAGTGTTGGCGCTGGATCTCGACAATACGCTTTGGGGCGGTGTGATCGGTGATGACGGGATGACCGGTATTGAGATCGGGGGCACACATCCGCGTGGAGAAGCCTTCAAACAATTCCAGCTTGCGATCGTCGCTCTGGCGCAGCGCGGCGTCGTCTTGGCAGTCTGTAGTAAGAACGACCACAAGAACGCAATCGAGCCGTTCGAGAACCACCCAGAGATGGTCCTGAAGCTCAAGGATATCGCTTGTTTTCAAGCTAATTGGGAACCAAAGTCCGAAAACCTTCGGCGAATCGCGCAGGAGCTAAACCTTGGTCTCGACTCCATCGTATTTGTCGATGACAATCCTGCGGAGATCGAGATCGTGAAGCAGTTTGTTCCCGAGATCGAAACTATCTGGCTGGGGCCTGATCCCGCAGCGTACGCTTCGCAGCTCCTGAACTCGCGGTTGTTTGAGCCACGCTCAATTACGGATGACGATCTAAGAAGGGGCGAGCAGTATCAGCAACAAGCCGCACGAGCCCAGTCAATGGATGCGGGAACAGATATGGACTCCTATCTGGCGTCGCTCGAGATGCACAGCATCATCAGCGAATTTACACCTGTGGATGTTCCACGCATCTCACAACTCATCAACAAGAGCAATCAGTTCAATGTAACGACACGTCGCCGTACCGAAGCCGAAGTAGAGGCCTTGCTCACGAGTCCCGATCATTATGCATTCAGCGTGAGGCTGGCGGATAGATTCGGCGACAACGGCCTCATCTCTGTGGTGATTGTCAGGATTGAAGGAGTCACGGCGCTCGTGGACACCTGGCTGATGAGTTGTCGCGTACTAAAGCGTCAGATGGAAGACGAAGTTGTTAACGAAATTGCTCGGCTGGCCAAGTTGCGCGGGTGTGTGTCTGTAATTGGTCACTACATCCCTACGGAAAAGAACGGCATGGTACGAGACCTCTTCCCCAGGATGGGTTTCTCTCTGATCGAAGAGACTCCAGAGCTTTCGATTTACCAGCTACAAACAGAAGATTTCACCCCAAGAGAAACTCACATTCAGATTGACCGGAGAGCCTATGACGCAAACTGAAATTCTTGCAAAGATGCAGACTGTCTTCGACGATGTATTCCTGGACGACGTTAAAGTTACGCCCGAACTCAGCGCTGATGACGTAGAGGAGTGGGATTCGCTCCTCCAGATCTCACTCGTGTTAGGTGTGGAAAAGGCGTTCAACGTTCGCTTTCGCGTGGGTGAGGTAGAAGCTACCAAGAACCTCGGAGAGTTTGCTGATCTTATCCAGCGGCGCATGAGTGAAGGTGCGAAGGCCTAAATGTTCCCCGCAATCTGGTCAAACCGCCATGCGGTCGCCTTGATCGTCGTTATTGCCACACTGCTCACCCTGCCTGTCCTGATGTCGGTTGTGGGTTTGCCGCCGCGCGATCGCGTATATAGCGGAATTCGCGTTGAAACAGGAACCGGTCCGCTCGATGAAGAACAGATCTTCGAAGACAAGGGACCCGTCGATATCCTATTTGTCGGCAGCTCACTGGTCGTTCGCGGCGTCGACATGGACTATATACGGCAGCAGCTGAGCGCAACCCTCGGGAGACCTGCGAGAGTGGCCCGTCTGTCGCTGAAGTGGCAGGGCCTGGACATGCAGTACATGCTTATGCGTGATTTCTTAGAGCATCGCAAGGCCCGCCTCGTCATCATGGACATGCCCACACTCGCGCTCATCGGAGATTCCCCGCATATTCAGGCATACCGGTGGATGCGCTGGGGCGAGTTCCCGAGGTCGACCGCTGGGCTCTCCTTCCGTAGCCGAACAGCCATCTATGGGGCTGAAGTCCTGGGCGCTCCCAGGCAGCTCGTGAACTATCTCAGGCCCAATCGCAGAATCGAAGATCGCAATCTGGTCGCCAAGCTTGGATCTCAGTCAGAGTATGGAAATGTCGGTTATTACGGCGGTCCCTTCGTGGCTGAGCCAAGAACTCCTCCAGCCATTCCCGTGGACAGCATTTACTCTCACGGGCAGGACGACCCTAATTTCGACTTCGCTGGTTTACCTCTCGGTCCTTATCACAGGTACTGGGCGCATCAAATCGGAGAATTGGCGAAAGAGTATGACGTTCCGTTCGCAATGATTCATGTCCCTGAGGACACGGAAAAGGGAATGACTCGAGTGCCTGAACGGATGTACTGGCCCGCAGTTGTCGGCCTGCCTTCCGCTCCCATACTGGCCATTCCTTCAGCGACCCTGTTTCGCGATGTTCCCGCCTCAGAGATCAACAACTACTACTACGATCAGCATTTTAACGACAACGGCAAAGAACTGTTCACCCGTGCTATAACGCCAGCCCTGCTCGATCTCTATAGGAAGGAAGTCCATGGCGCTACCCTCCAGTAAGCCGCATCCCGTCCTTCTTAGTGTGCTCTTCGTACTTTGTATTGCGGCGGTTGCGCTGATGTTGTTTATCACGCCGGAATCTCTGTCGGTCAATCTCGTTTATCAGGCTTTTTAAATTTAGAGGACCAGCCCTACTATGCCCCCCGGCCTGACTCATTTTCTGTCGAACTCTCTTTTACTCGTAACATTGACGGTACCGTTTCTCTTCTTTCCCCTGGCAGCATGGGTTGTACTTCGCTGGTCGCCTGGGAAGATGCGGATGCCGGCTTTTGCCGCCGTCAACCTGGTCTTTGCCTTAGCTGTGTGTCTCTCTCGAGGCACCTATGGCGTTCGTCTCCACGACGTGAAGCAGTACTTTATATTTTCGACCCTCATGTTTGGGCTTTACGTGCTGCTTGTCGCTGTTCAATACCTTCTGCTCCAAAAGAGACTAGGCTCCTGGTTTCCGCTGTTTTTTCCCCTTCTGATGCTCGCTCTGGTCAAGTACGTGCCAGGCCAGTTCACTCAGAATTTCGTGCCTGCTCCCTTTTCGAACAAAGTGTTCGCCGACTTTTTCCTTGGGCTCTCTTATATGGCGTTTCGCCTCACTTACATGGTGCATGAGATCCGCAACGAAATAGTCCCGATGCCCAGCTTCGCAGAGTATCTTTCATTCGCGTTCTTTGTTCCCACTTTGTCGATCGGTCCCATCAATCCTTACAGCGCCTTTCACAACTCGTTGGTGGCGCCCGATCGCACGATCACTCCAGTGGGAAGAAGCTGGCAACGGATTCTCATCGGTCTGACAAAGTATGTGTTTCTCGGCAACCTTGCGAATCAGCTCACGTACGATGGCCTTTTGGCGGACGGGCTGCCCCACCACTGGATCGATTTCCCGATCGCTGTCGCCGGATATTGCGCATATCTCTATTTGAATTTTTCGGGTTTCTGCGATCTTGCTATTGGAGTCTCAGGATTACTGGGAATCCATGTTCATGAGAACTTCGATCGCCCTTTCAGCAAGCGCAATCTGCAGGAATTCTGGGCTCATTGGCACATGACATTGACCAATTACATGCGCGATATGGTTTTTGTGCCACTTTCGAAATCGTTGGTTCGACGCTTCGGTCCGGCATCAGCTCCACACTGCATTGCACTGGCTATCGTTATCGTCTTTGTACTGATGGGTATATGGCACGGCGCGGGTCTGAGCTTTGTGATCTATGGGCTTTGGCATGCGGTGGGGGTGGTAACGGTACACTACTACACCCTCTTCCTTAAAAAGCGACTGGGAAAGGTGCGCTATGCTAAGTATCGCGAGAACAGGGTGATCTACCACATCGCGAACGCCATTACGCTGGCCTACTTCGCTCTGGGCCTTATCTTTGTTACAAACTCCATGAGAGGGCTGCGGCTGATCTTCCATGCCTTCCGCCCCATGTAGTTTGGGATCAATGAGATGTGAGATGTTGGAATCGGAGCATCAGATAGACCACCAGGATGAGTCCGACCGAACCGATAGCGGAGTATTGAACCACCTTGAACGCTCGCATTCTGGCGGGTGCAATGTTCTTGTCGATTGCCATTCCATAGATGACCTGGACCATGCCGCCATAGATGAAGAGAGTCATGATATAGGCACGCGACAGAAACCAGCCCGCGACGAAGTATCCAACGATTGAAATGAGCATCAGTCGTGCAAGGCGCTGAATCTCCTCTGGAGACGAGGACTGTTCATCAACAAGAGGATCTACAGCCAAGTGCAGGGGGGCTGCTGGTTGTTCTCTGGGTGGGTTCGTCTCTTCTACCATGACCGCAGCATTCACTCCGTTTGCGGCGGAGGGCTGCAGGCTTTGCCATGTCATTGGGACGGCAGACTCCCTTCGTACACCGATCGCACGATCATAGGAGAAGACGTCGTCTTCGGCAGGGGCAACCTTCTCCATCCGCGAGGATGCAGTCGCATCCCGGATGGTAGGGAGAATAAACATCACCCACCAGAAGAGCCCGAACATTCCGAGCTCAGCTGCGCAAACGACAACCGTGTTATGCGCGGTAATGAAGAAATATTCCCCAAACCGACCAAAGCCGACACCGAAAAGCGGATGGCTTTTGAGCAGGTCAATCCCTTCGGCCCAGGCCTCCATTCGACCTGCTCCTGCCTCCATGGAGACATCGCGTCCTCCCGACCATCCAAGCACGCTGGTCAGCGCGAAGAGTCCGGCGGCGATGATGCCTGCAGGGATTGTGCCGATCTTCCGTCTTGCTGCAAAGACAACCACCGCGAGCAGAGCGACGATTCCACCGCGTGAATGAGTCAGATACATCCCAAAAATCAACCATCCCACCGGAATCAGAACGAAAAGTATGTTTCTCGGAAGATTCCCTTTCTTCCAGAAGAAAAACATGCAGGGGATGAGGCTGACCATGACTTGAGCGAAGTCATTGGGATCATTGATGAAAGCCATGCCGCGCAGGCGGTAAAAGAATCCGCCCTCCTCGCTGCCCTGGGGCATGAGATAGGGATTGGTGTAGTCACCTGCTCGCAGTGCGCTGTAGCCTCGGAAGATGGTGAAGGCGCTTACGACAAACAACGTAAGTGCAAGAAGCTGAAGATGCCTCTTGGTTCGGAAGTTGACGACTACGAGGAAGAAGGTGAAAGCGTTCGGTATAAAGCCAAGCACGGCCGGCAGAATCGATCCAAGCCATCCCGTCATGACCATCGAGCAGAATACTGCGACGACCATTCCAATCAGAGCAAAGGTCTGAGGCATGGCGAAGAGTTTGGACTCCTGGATTCTGGGCAGGGACGCCACCAGCGCCAGAGTCGCGATGATGATTTCGATATGGAACTCATACAGAGGTCCCCACAACGTCTCGGGGCCTAAATATGCAGTCAGAATATAAAGCAGCGTTAGAAAGAGTCCCATAAAATAGTTACTGCAGTCCCAAGTGCAATATTAGTGCATCTGACATTCCGAATCAGTAACAGAACTTGAGGAAACTCAGATAATTGGATGCCGGATTCCCGTCGGTATCGTAGGATTTGAACCGGGCCAAATCATTCATGAAACTTCCACGCCACGCTGAGTTATGGTTACCAGGCTACTTCCGCGATCGCACGCGGCGTTTGGCGCGCAAAACGCAGGTGCGCCGATTGTGGGTCGCCATTACTGATCATTACGAGCCACTCTGCCAGAAGGCCTCCATGGAGACGGCTTTGCGCCGGGTAGCGCGTTGGGAAGAGATCTGGCCCAAGATCGCCAGCTCTGCTCCACGTGACATCGCGGGAAATACTCCACGATATAGCTTCTTCTATCCGCAAGAAGAATACAGGCGCGAGCTGCTGGATCCTCTCGCCGATATGACCAGGCAGGGATTCGGGGATGTGGAAGTTCATATCCATCACCACAACGAGACCGCCAAAGGCTTTATCTCAAAAATGAGCGATTTCTGTCGCCGTCTGCGCGATGACCATGGTCTTTTGCATGATCATCGCGGACGCATGGTCTTCGGCTTCATTCACGGTAACTGGGCGCTCGATAACTCCCGACCGGACGGTCTGGATTGCGGTCTAACCGGCGAGATCGAGCTTTTGCGAGATCTCGGCTGCTATGCGGATTTCACGATGCCCTCGATCCCATCGCCTACGCAAAGCCGCATTGTGAATCAGATCTATTGGTGTACCGGCACGCCTGGCCGCCCCAAGGCGTTCGATCGCGGGATTGAGGCGTCTGTGGGCGGGGGGGCAATGGGCGATCTGCTTATGATCACGGGACCTGCAGGACTGCGATTTGGCGGACGGATGGTACCGCGTATTGAGATGGGAGAGATCGCCCACAATGATCTACCCACTAAAGATCGGGTCGGTGTTTGGCTTGATCTTGCACCCCAGGTTGGTGACGAGATGTTTCTGAAGCTCCATACTCACGGCGCCCGCGAAGATAACGCTGATGCACTGCTGGGAACGGCCACGCGCGTATCGGGTCTCGACCAGATGTTTCGATGGCTGCATGAGGAGACCCAGCGACGTGGTATTGAGCTCCGTTGGGCGAGCGCCTACGAGATGTTTTGCGCTGTGGAAGCCCTGACCGGTCCCCTGAATCCAGGTCCCCGTCTTACACCGGAGATGGCCGGATCTTCTGCTGGAGCTCCTTAGCCTTGAATGTTCTGCTGATCACGTTTTCTTTTCCTCCTGCAGGTGGTGTCGGCGTTTTGCGGGCACTATCGCTAGCCAAATATCTGCCTGACAACGATATTCGGGTGGATGTGCTTACAGCTCGCAATGCTCCTGCCGTAGGCAAAGATCTCACGCTACTGCGGCAGGTTCCGCCTGAAGTCCAGGTGCACCGTACCTGGACGCTCGACCTTCCTTTCTGGCTTCGGAAGTCTGTAAAAAAGGCAATCACTGGTGGCAAAGGGAAGACAGCCTCCCCTCGTCCCGAAGGTCAGGTTAAGAGACAAAGCGTTCTAAAGAACTGGATCGGTAATCTCCTCCTGCCTGATCCTCAGATCGGTTGGCTCCCGTTTGCGCTTCCTGCGGCGGCTCGACTGATCCGTAGCCGGTCTATCGATGCTGTTCTGATCACGGTGCCTCCATTCTCGAGTACCAAGCTGGCGACTCGCCTGCGGAAGCTCTTTCCGGATCTCCCGATCGTCCTCGACTTCCGAGATGAGTGGCTGACGACTACCCTCGACCTTGTGAGCTTCAACAACAATAGTCGGGCCCGCTTGGTTGCTCAAAAGACAGAAGGGGATGCTGTTCGCGCCGCGACCAAGGTTGTTCTGGTCACTGAAGCGGCCTGTAATGAACTTCACTCTCGCTATTCCGAGCTACCTAAAGAAAAGTTTGTCTGCATTCACAACGGATACGATGTTCCCCCTCCGGAACATTCCCCTCTGCCACCAACGCCGAGTACCACGCAAAAAGTGGTTCTCACCTATATCGGCACGGTGTACGGTTCAACCGCACCAGGAACATTCGTTGCGGCGGTTCGCAACCTCTCTCCTGCGGTCAGGTCGCGATTGCATGTCCGTTTCATAGGCCATATCGAAGCTGAGGCATACAGGGAGCAGCTCGTCTCGTTGGGAGAGACAATCGAGCTCAAAGGATTTGTCCCGCAGGCCGAGGCTCTGGCGGCGATCCGCGATACAGACTATCTATTGTTGATCACCCACGACAGAATCAACGTGGCCGCAAAGTTCTACGACTATCTAGGGGGAGGGAAGCCGATTCTTGGCGCGGTCCACCCTGATGGCGATGTTCGTAGACTCCTTGAGGAGACCCGAGCCGGAAGATGGGCTGATGTAGGAGATCCGGAGTCTATCCGACGGATGCTGGAAGAGGCAGTCGAATCGCCCAATGCTCTCATTGCTCCGGATCTCAAGCGGGTAGCGTCTTATCATCGCCGATCCCTCACTGCCCGGTACGCATCTCTGTTGAAAGGCCTCGCGATCTCCGGTCGGAAGGCTGAAAGGAACAGGATCGAGGCATGAGAGTCGCAGTGGTAACCCGGTACTTCCCAACCTCCCACGAGCCATGGGCGGGTCACTCCGCCTACCAGACTCTCAAGATCCTCGCCCGTCGTTGCGAACTGAAGGTCTTCTATCCCGAATCTCAGTATCCGTCGTTTCTAACACCAAAGAGCCGAACTGGCCGCCAGCTGGATTTTCAGCACCGCGTTGAAGCTGTTCAGGTCGAATACATCCCCTATCCCGCGCTTCCTGCGATCTCGCGGCCTTTTAACGGGTTTTCTGCTTACCAGAGCATTCTCTCGAAGGTACGTGCATACCAGCCCGACATCCTTTTGAACTATATCGTCTACCCAGACGGAGATGCGGCGTTGCGGGTTGCAAAGGCGCTGAAGGTCCCGTTTGTCGTTACCGCGATAGGTTCAGACCTCAACGTCATTCCCGATCCTGTCTGTGGATGGCTCACTCGTCGTGTGCTCCGCACGGCGGACTTTACGATTACCGTCAGCGGAGACCTCCTCAGGACGGCCCGCGGTATGGGGGCTCCCGTCGAGAGAAGTAGTGCCGTTCTGAATGGCTGTGACACAGATATCTTCCATCCGGGCAACCGGGAAGATGCTCGTTCCATCCTTGGGATTCCTCAGGATGCGGAGGTCATCGTCTACGTAGGGCGGCTGGATATGGCGAAGGGTCTCAACGAGCTTGTTACCGCCGTGGCAAGTCTGCGGAATAAGCGCCCAAAGCTGCACGCCTGGATTGTCGGTGATGGACCCGCGCGTCAGCCGCTCTCCGAAGCCATCTCGGCTCAGAACGCCTCCAGTTCCGTGAGTCTTGCACCATCCTGCTCGACCGAGAATGTCGCTGCCTGGATGGCGGCTTCTGATCTTGTGACGCTGCCCAGTTACCGTGAGGGGTGTCCGAATGTCATAGTGGAGGCGCTCGCCGCGGGGCGACCAGTGGTCGCCACGAATGTAGGCGGCATTCCGGAGCTGATGGATGAACGGAGCGGCCGGTTGGTCACTCCGAAAGACTCCATCGCCCTTGCGACAGCCCTGGATGAGGTTCTTTCTCAGTCCTGGGCGACGAGTGAGATCGCTGGGCGGCACTCAAGAAACTGGTCCGACGTCAGCGCTGATGTTGAGAACATCCTGGTTGCGACGTTAGAGCGTGCCCGCTCAGGCAGGACGGGAAGCGAGCTCACCGCAACGAAAGTGACCGTCAGCTAGTACAGCCTTGTTCGCGGAGTCGAAGCAGGGTGCGCTGAATTGATTGGGCCTTCCGGACTCTTTCCGCTCGTAGAACGCAGGGGGCGCGGTGGCACCTCAGGCATTCCCGCTTCGCTCAACTTGTAGAGCAGGGAACGGTAGCTGATCTGTAGCCATTTCGCGGTCTTCTGGCGGTTCCAGCTATTTGCCTGCAGTACCTTGAGGATGATCTGACGCTCCAGATCATGGGTCGCCTGCCGTGTAATGTTCTTCAGGGAGATCGGCTC
This sequence comes from Edaphobacter sp. HDX4, assembly GCF_036877565.1. Classification (NCBI taxonomy): domain Bacteria; kingdom Pseudomonadati; phylum Acidobacteriota; class Terriglobia; order Terriglobales; family Acidobacteriaceae; genus Edaphobacter; species Edaphobacter sp. HDX4. The sequence goes on along the minus strand of NZ_JAEDXW010000001.1, from coordinate 350,011 downwards.
GGTCAGATCGATCTCAGCTGTAACTCCGTTCCGGTTTTGCTCTGGAATCAGCTCCGCTACAAGCGCCTCTTCGCTTCCGATCAGAACATAGCTTCGGATCAGATTCTCAAGTTGGCGAATGTTGCCGGGCCAGTGGTAGCTCTGCATCAGGCGTATGGCGCTCTTTGATAATAGTTCCGGAGTGTGGCGGAAGATCCGCGAGTAGTGATCGATGAAATAGTCGATCAAGATGGGGAGATCTGCGATGCGCTGTCTAAGCGGCGGCAGATTGATGGTTACGGCATTGATCCGGAACAGAAAATCGAGTCGAAATGTCCCGTTTTCTACTTGAGTTCTCAAATCTCCGTTTGCTGCAGAAACCAGCCGCGTCGCGATTGAACGGGAATCGTGGCCACCTACTCGTACAAAGGTTCCATCCTGTAGTACCTGCAGCAACTTGGACTGGACGTTCAGGTCGAGACTTCCCACCTCGTCGAGGAACAATGTGCCGTTATGAGCCTGCTCTACACGACCCAGCTTCGTCGCTGTAGCGCCTGTGAAGGCTCCCTTCTCGTAACCGAAGAGTTCTGTCTCGAGCAGAGAGTGAGGGATCGCAGGGCAACTCACCTTCACCAGGTGACCTCTGGAACGAAGCGATAGAGAATGGAGCAGCTGCACGCAAATCTCTTTGCCTGTTCCGCTCTCGCCTTGAATCAGGACTGGAACGTCAGTCTCGGCGACTCTCTCGATTTTGTTGCGCACGGCATGCATAACGGCTGTTTTGCCGAAAAGAATGTCCAGGGGCGGCAGACTGAAGGACGCAGCGGATTCCGTATGATGAACCAAGTCAATTTCCCGTCTAGAGGGGTATAGAGCAAAGGGTGCAATACCTTTCACTCTGCACGTAATCCTCCAATCTGATGAATAAAACGAAGGGTTGCGCTGCTTTCCTGTGCAAAAAACTGCCCACAGTCTCCTTGTGCAGCCCACGACATGGCGACTAAACCCTTATTCGTTAGGAATTCGGTGGTGAAAATAGGGTGATATTTCATCGTATTTTTCCCGCCACCTCATCATTTTTTCCTGCCAGGCCCACAATGGTTCTCAAATCTCCCGAAGCGTTCGCATCAAGAGTGGTAAACATTTTGCTCTTTTGTCGGCAAAATTATTAACATTTTTGTGTCGCAGTTTAACGTGATCCGAACTAAAATTTGGCAAGTAGCTCGCCGGGAGTCTCCCCGCTTCACGGGTGGTTGAAGTTACAGTACAGGCTGGGAAACCAGGTAGGTGTTTGCACGGCCAGCCAGGCTCGCAAGATTCGAGCGAAAGAACTCGAATCGGCATCGATAGGGGTATTGGTATGTCGGCTTCTCCGTCCTACAGTATGTCTGCTTTGAAGTCAGTGACTAAATCTCGTCCCCAGGTTCTTATTTTGGAACCGGATCTCGCGGTGCTGGACTATCTTCGTCTGACACTTGGAGACCGGTACGCTCTGAGTCTTTTTTCTGAAGAGAAGTCCTTGCTGGACCGCCTTGAGCAAAAAGATGTGCCGGACATGCTCCTGCTTGCGCTCCATCCTGGTAACGATCCTCTTCCCCTGCTCACGGAAATCCGGGCGGGACACCCGAATTTACCCATCGTTGTGCTCTCTTGCTCGGCCGAATTGCGGGATCTTGAGATGGTGATCCGGTCGGGAGTTCGCGCCATCGTCATGAAGCCATTCGTGGGTACGGATATAGAAGAGGCGATTGAAGAGAACCTACGCTCAGGCGAAGAGAAGCCGGATGCAGCAGAGTTACTGCGCGAAATCCCCCTCAACGAGACGCATTCGTTTGTCAGGTCGAGTAAGCGAATGCGCGATCTCGAATCCCAGGCTTCGCTTGTCGCCCGTGCCGACATTCCCATCCTGATTCTCGGGGAAAGCGGAACCGGTAAGGAGATTCTTGCTCTCTACACCCACAAGATGTCTTCGCGCAGCCAGAACACCTTCCTGAAGGTCAACTGTGCGGCGGTACCTGCAGATCTTCTTGAGAGCGAATTGTTCGGGTACGAACAGGGCGCTTTTACCGGAGCGGTGAAGACCAAGCCGGGAAAATTCGAGATCTGCACGGGAGGAACGATCTTTCTGGATGAGATCGGCGAAATGCCGGCCATCCTGCAGGCGAAGCTGCTGCAGGTCCTTCAGGACGGCACATTCTCCCGACTGGGGAGCCGTTCTCCTATGAAGGTCGATGTTCGCGTAATTGCGGCTACGAACATCAATATGAAAGAAGCGATGGCAAATAAGACCTTCAGGGAAGATCTTTACTACCGGCTGAATGGTTTTACTTTGAACATCCCTCCACTGCGGGAGCGCAGGGATGAAATTCCGGTGCTTGCAGAGTACTTCATACGTAAAGGAGCGCGTCGCTACGGGCGCGATCCACTGCCTTTCTCGCAGAAATTGATGGACGCTCTCACATCGCACAATTGGCCCGGAAATCTCAGGGAGTTGGAGAACGTCGTCAATCGATATCTGGTACTTGGCGATGAACGGGCTATCCTTGACGAGTTGGCTCCTGTAAGCGGGCAAACGGCAACGGGATCCAACCTCGAACCGGCGAACGGCGCTGGACTCAAGGCGTTGGTGAAAAATCTCAAGGGCGGCGCTGAAGCAGCTGCAATTGCACAGGTGTTGGAGGGTACTGGATGGAACCGCAAGGCGGCGGCAAACGATCTGCAGATCAGCTACAAGGCTCTGCTCTACAAGATCAAACAGTACGATCTATCTCCACAAGATCGCGCGTAGCTGCCAAAATCGCTGCTATGGCTGCGGCCGCCGCAGAAGGTGTTTATCGCGTTGTGGTCAGGTTTGAGGACCATACCGTTCGCGGAACAGCTTCCATCAGCGAACTTGGAACGATCGAGCAACTCTTACACAATGAGGCTCAGTCCCCGCTCGAGACAATCAAGCTTAACCTGGTCGAGACCGGTGAGGAGAAAGAGATTCCTACCCAGGACGCGAAGGCTGTCTTTTTTGTAAAAACCTTCAATGGAGATCTACGCCACAAGGCGCTGCATTTCCACGAGAACGCGCCGATTGTCCCAGGCTTGTGGGTAAGAGTGTATTTTCACGACGGCGAGATGATCGAAGGGATCATCAGCAATACCCGCGATTTTGTCCTCGAGAACGGGTTCTTCCTCATCCCGACCGATCCAAATGGAAACAATCGACTCGCCTACGTCAACAAAAGCGGGCTGAAAGACTTCCACGTCCTTGGGATGAGGAACATGCCCAAGAACCTGCACCGACTCTAATCCAGACCTGGAATTCCAGGGAGTTTGCAAGGCTGAATGGCTAGACAGTTGCCATCGACTCTTTAGCCCACTCAATCGTCTGCTCAAGGCCGTAGGCAAGATCTGCGACCACTTTGTAGTCGAAGGCTTTCTGGGCTTGAGAGATGTCTGCGAGCGAGTGCTTGATATCTCCATCCCTCTCTGGCGCGTGGTTGACGTCTCCCGAGTAGCCGGTGATTCGCTTGATTTCGGTAAAAGCCTCAAGCAGGGTCGTACGATCTCCCGTGGCTACATTGAATACGCGTCCTGCAACCTTATCTCGCGGAGCCTTCGCAGCGAGAAGGTTCGCCGAGACCACATTGTCGATGAAGGTGAAGTCGCGGCTGGTAAGGCCATCTCCATAGATGGTCGGGGTCTGGCCTGCCAGCATGAGCGAGATGAACCGGGCGAGCACACCAGAATACTGGGATGATGGATCTTGTCTGGGGCCGAAGATATTGAAGTAACGCAGCGAAACTGTTTCAAGCCCATAAACGCGATAGTAGCTTGCCAGGTAGTGCTCTCCTGCCAGTTTCTGAACTGCATAGGGCGATAGGGGGGCGGGAAGCATCTCCTCTGTCTTTGGCAGCTCAGGAGAGTCGCCATACGCTGCCGAGGATGCCGCATAAAGAACCCGTTTCACACCAGCCTTGCGGGCGGCTTCCAGAACGTAAAGTGTTCCAGACAGATTCGGCCCGTTGGTCCCCAGGGGATCGTCGACCGATTTAGGAACGGACGGAATCGCCGCCTCATGAAAGACATAATCCACTCCATTGCAGGCGGACGTCAGAGCATCCTGATCGAGTATGTCCGCCCTGCGAAAGTCGATGCTTGAGCGGATGTCTTCGATATTCTCCATCGAACCGGTGGACAGGTTGTCGATGCCGCGCACCTGCGCTCCCTCTGTTAGAAGTGCACGTGCGATACTCGACCCGATAAACCCTGCAATTCCGGTAACAAGAACGGTGGACATGGCTCCCCTGAGACAACATGGCTGGTAAAGCTGAATTGTCTATAAGAGTACCGCAGACAAGGAAATGGTCGCCTCAGTGCTTCTAACTCGAAAGTGTCATTTCGTTGAATAAGTGTCACGACATCGGCAACTTGGGACAAAAGAAAGACCGCGAGGGAGTTGGGCCCTCGCGGTTTCCACTGCTTACGGTGGTGTGATTCTAGACGCCGACGGGTTCAGCAACCTTCACGTTGACGGGTGTAAGCCAGTTGTAACGATCCGGCTTAAGCCCATTCACAATCCCGAAGAACTCCTCGTGCAGCGCAGACGTGATAGGACCCATCGTGCCATCTCCCACGAGAATGCGATCAACCGAGCGGAGGTGGGTCACCTCGGCCGCAGTTCCCGTAAAGAAGGCCTCGTCCGCTATGTAGAGCAGCTCACGGGGAAGCGCCTGCTCCACAACTTCAATGCCGAGCTGTCGTGCCAGAATGATGACAGAGTTGCGGGTGATCCCGCTCAGCACGGAATTGGCAAGGGGAGTTGTGTAGAGCACGCCATTACGGACCAGGAACAGGTTTTCGCCCGAGCCCTCAGAGAGATACCCATTCACGTCGAGGGCGATGCCCTCGGAGTAGCCGTTGACTTCAGCTTCCATGCGGATGAGCTGCGAGTTCATGTAGTTTGCTCCCGCCTTCGCGAGAGAGGGCATCGTGTTCGGAGCCAGGCGCGACCAGCTCGAGACGCATACGTCTGCGCCTTCGTTTCCGGGCACATACTTGCCCCAGGGGAAGTTTGCGATATATATGTCAATCGGCGATTTCAACGGATTTACGCCGATCTCCCCATAGCCACGGAAGGCAATCGGGCGGATATAGCAGGGTGCCACTCCGTTGGCTTCGACGACGTCCACTACTGCTGCGGAGAGCTGCTCAACGGTGTAGGGCAGCGGCATGCGATAGATCTTGGCTGAGTCGATCAGACGCTGCATGTGCTCTTGCAGGCGAAATACGCCCGCAGAGGTCGGCTGCGTGTAGCAGCGAATTCCTTCGAACACCGAGGAACCATAGTGAACGACATGGCTCATGACGTGGATCTGAGCCTTATCCCAGGGAATCAGTTTGCCATTGTGCCATATGTTCGCAGTCGTTTGAATGGGCATGTGTGCTCCTCGCGTAGAGAATCTATTATAGCGATCGCGCGATTGAGGAGCTATATGGAACGCGGGGTTCATCGACTGGCGGCTGAAGTTTTGTGACAGGCCGTGGGAGAATGGAGTGTGCTTTACGAGCCGCACTCGCCGATGAGTCTCTATGGCCTGCAGCATTCGGTCTACGTCCGATTTTCAGTGCTGGCTCTCAGCTCGATCTTCTTCCTGGTTGATCCCTTTGCCGCATTGCCGACATTTTTGGCTGTAACTGCAGGCTCCGATTCTGTCCGCCGCCGTCAAACAGCTCGCAAGGCTTCGTTGACTGCTCTGATCTTCCTAAGCGCCTTTGCTGTCGCCGGCCAATATATCTTCAAAATGTTCGGGATTACCCTTCCCGCCTTCGAGATCGCAGGTGGAGTTATTTTGCTGTTGATCGGTCTCGATATGCTCGAGGCCAAGCGATCGCCGACCCAGGAGGCAAGCGGAGACGCCGAAGCAGCAGCCAGCAAGGAAGATGCCGGTATCGTCCCCCTCGGCATCCCAATGCTGGCCGGCCCAGGCGCCATTGCAAGTGTGATGGTACTCGTAGGCCAGGCGCAGAATCTGTGGCAGATGGTCGCCATTCTCGGTTCCATCTTTATCACTGCCCTTATCTGTTATTTCGTCCTCGGCAACTCGGACAGGGTGGCAAAAGCACTCGGAGAAACAGGGATCCGCATCCTGGTTCGCATTATGGGCCTGTTGCTGGTCGCGCTGGCCGTGCAGTATTTTGTCAACGGGCTGGCTGACCTTGGTGTGATCACGAAGCCCTCATAAAAGAGGCGGTTCGCCTGCATCAGAAAATGTAGTACTTGTTTCCGTGAAGGAGTGGGCTTCATGTTCGGAACCGTAAAAAGGGTAAAGACCATCTTGATCGGTGTGTTGCTGATTGGAAGTGGAACCAGCCCGGCCTGGGCCCGCTTCCAAATACCGCCGCCCTGCAAGAACTCCTTCAGCATCCAGCAGGAACAGACCGAGGGAGCGAAGGTGGCTGCTGAGGTGTTCAAGCAGATGCCTGTCCTGCCCGATAGCTCTCCCGTGTCGCAGTATGTCCGTCAGCTGGGAGCCAAACTGGTCGCCGTTACACCCGGATATCGCTGGCCTTTCAACTTTCATGTCGTGGCCAGTGACGAGATCAATGCGTTCGCTCTGCCGGGAGGCGCCATGTTTGTGAATCTCGGTGCTATTCGAGCAGCTGAGACGGAATCGCAGCTGGCAGGTGTCATGGCGCATGAGCTCTCTCACGTCGTGATGCGGCACTCCACCTGTAACCTGACCAAACAGCAATCCTTAGGAACGTGGGCGGCGCTTGGACAGCTTGGAGCCGCGATTGCCCTCGGAAATGGCGCGCTTGGCTCTCTGGCGACGCAGGGGATCGGAATGGCAGCAGGCCTAGGCTTTCTCAGAATGTCGCGCGACTATGAAAAGCAGGCGGACCTTTTGGGAACGGACATTCTGTACGACGCGGGGTTCGATCCGCGAGGGTTGCCGCAGTTCTTTGAGACCATTCAGGCAAAGTATGGTGAGGGCGGTGCACAGATCTTCAGCGACCATCCCAACCCGGGGAATCGCATGGAGTATGTGAACGCCGAAATTGCGTCGCTGCCGCGCAAACCCAATCCCACCGTGACTTCAGCTGCATTTAAGAATGCGCGGGAACTGGCGACGAAAGAGAAGGCATACACCGCCAAGGAGATGGAGTCCGGTGCGTGGAAACAGACGGGCAGATATGCTCTCGTTGCGGGCGGTCCCGCACAGACTATTCCCGCAGGTGGAGACGCACGCGCCGGTCAAGCCGGGGCAGGTGGGCCGGCGAGACTTAGCAGAGCAGCGCTTGGTCTCGAGGACCGACTGATCTTCTATAACGGCAAGACTTTTTCGATGTCGTACCCGGAAAGCTGGCGAAAGGGTGAGGGTCAGAACGGCAGCGTCGCTTTCGTTCCACCTGAAGGTGCAAGTCAGGCGGGGATTGCCTATGGAGCGATTGTGGATTCTGCACGCTTCCAGACTGCGGTTGCGAGTGCAAGCGATCTAGCCCAGGCCACGACTGCCATCTCCACACAAATGAGTCAGCAG